>DAOVNY010000132.1 GCA_030630005.1 Bacteroidales bacterium
AAAACATCATTACTGATTGGTTTTGTAAATTCTGAAAGCTGACTAAGATCATGACAAATAAAAGAGAAGTTTGCTTTTTCTTTTTTGATTCCTTTTATCCTTGCAACTTTATCAATAGCTTTTGATTTATAAATATCACACCCTAATCCATAAACTGTATCTGTAGGATAAATAATTATCCCTCCGTCATTTAAACACTCAACTACCATTCTAATATGGCGTAAGCTGGGATTATCAGGGTGAATTTTAAGTAACATGTTTTATTTTGCTAATTATATTTTTCGAAATTGAAATTGCAAATTTACTATATTTCTATTTATAATAAAAAAAGGGTAAGCTACTTATATCGCACCGCTACAACCATCTACCCTTGCTTTCTTCCAAACCTGGGGGAATTCGACGGGAGCTAGTCGTATAAGACTTACCCGTTTGCAAAAGTATAAATAGAAGTCGAATTACACAATTTATTTCAGTTTTTTTATTGAAATTTTACAAAATTTATTATGTTTGCATATAATTGTCATTATTTATGTATCATTAAAACCAAAAAAAAATGGAAGAAAAAAAAGTACCTTATGGAAAAATGTCCCTATACTATGGATTAGTAGTAGGTGGCTTAATGATTCTACTTAGTTTGATTCTTTATATTTTTGATGTAGAAAGAGAATCTTATTTAACCTCTATTCAATATCTTATATTATTAGGAGGTATTATCTGGGGAGCTAAAACATACCGCGATTTGTACCTTGATGGAAATATCACTTATGGCAAATCATTTTCTGTTGGGTTTATGATTGGATTATTTGCATCAATAATTTCGAGTATTTATCTTTTTCTATTTTTTCAATATTTCGATCCTGGAATGTTGACTGAAATTCTTAATAGTGCAGAGCAAAAAATACTTGAAACAAATCCTAATATTTCTGATGCAGATCTGGAAATGGCATTGAAAATTTCTGCAAAATTCTCAACTCCTGTAATGATTGCTGTTTGGGCATTTGTTGCAAATGTTATTGTTTCAGTAATAATTTCACTTATCGTTTCAATTTTTATCAAAAAAGATAATGTTCAAACTCAAATCTAATAAATCTAAATTAATAAATTAATGAATATTTCTGTAATTATTCCTTTCCTTAACGAAGAGGAATCTCTAAAAGAATTAAATGATTGGATTGTGAAAGTTATGCAATCCAATCATTTCTCTTATGAGATTATTTATATTGATGATGGCAGTTCCGATAATTCTTGGAATATAGTTGAAGATATTTCTGCAAAAGATAAAAATGTCAAGGCTATAAAATTCAGAAGAAATTATGGAAAATCAGCTGCATTAAACAGTGGTTTTGAGATTGCCGGTGGTGATGTTGTAATTACTATGGATGCTGATCTTCAGGACAGTCCTGATGAAATTCCCGGATTATATGAAATGGTTTTAGAGAATGATTATGATATAGTTTCGGGATGGAAGAAAAAGCGTCATGATCCGATAACAAAAAGATTGCCTTCGAAGCTTTACAATCGTATTGCACGTATGATGTTTGGAATAAAACTTCATGATATGAACTGCGGACTTAAAGCATATAAAAATGAAGTTATCAAAAATATAGAGGTTTATGGCGAAATGCATCGTTACATTCCTGTAATTGCTAAGTGGGCAGGTTTTAGAAAGATTGGCGAAAAAATTGTTCAGCACAGAAAACGCCAACACGGAGTTTCAAAGTTTGGTGTTGAAAGGATACTTAAAGGGTATCTTGATATTTTAACTATTTCATTTATTTCAAAATTTGGGAAGCGTCCAATGCACTTGTTTGGGGCTTTAGGAACTTTAATATTTCTTGCAGGTTTTGTAATTGCCGGCTATCTCGCTTATACTAAGTTTGTAATGGCGGAATACAAAATGACTGAGCGTCCATTATTTTATTTCGGTTTACTGGCAATGGTTTTAGGTACCCAGCTTTTCCTTACCGGATTTCTTGCCGAGTTGGTCTCTCGTAGTTCAAAAGATAAAAATAATTATCAAATCAAGAAAAAACTGAGATTAGAAAAGAAGAAAGAAAGCAAACAATAATTAAAGTTTTAGCAGGTTTATTTTTTATGAATAATAATAAAACAGTTGTTATAATTGGAACAGCCTATCCCTTAAGAGGTGGGCTGGCTGCTTATAACGAACGTTTGGCAAAAGCATTTATAAAAAGAGGAGATGACGTTATTATTCATACTTTTTCGCTTCAGTACCCCTCTATACTTTTCCCGGGTAAAACCCAATATTCTTCCGAACCACCTCCTAATGATCTGGATATTCGGATCACAGTTAATTCTATCAATCCTTTAAACTGGATTAAAATAGGAAGAAAGATCAAAAGACTTAAACCCGATCTTGTAATTGTAAAATATTGGATACCTTTTATTGCACCTTGTCTGGGTACAATTGTAAGAATAATACGAAAAAATCATCATACCAAAATTGTTTCTGTATTAGATAATATTATTCCTCACGAACCTCGTCCATGTGACAAACTTCTTTCGCGATATTTTGTAAGATCGGTTGATGGATTTATCGCAATGTCGTATTCAGTCAAAGAAGACCTTGAAAAATTTGACAAATTAAAACCATGCATTTTTTCTCCACATCCTTTGTACGATAATTTTGGTAAACCAATGTCAAAGGAAAAAGCATGTGAGTTTCTAAGTCTTGATAAAAATAATAAATATATTCTTTTCTTTGGATTTATCAGAGATTACAAAGGTCTGGCTATTTTGCTTGAAGCGATGAACAATAAAGAGATTCAAAAAAATAATATAAAATTGATTGTTGCCGGTGAGTTTTACACCGATCCAAAACCCTATCATGAAATAATAAAAAAATATAATCTAAAATATCATTTAATATTAAAAACCGAGTTCATACCGGATAGTGATGTCGCAAAATATTTCTGTGCTGCGGATATAATTGTCCAACCGTACAAAACTGCTACACAGAGCGGAGTTACGCAAATAGCTTATCATTTTAATAAACCAATGATAGTAACCGATGTTGGCGGATTGGCAGAAATAATACCTCATAATAAAGCCGGTTATGTTGTAGATGTCGATCATAAAATGATCAGTAAGTCAATTTTAGATTTTTATAATGAGGATAGAGAAAAGGAAATGATTAATTTTGTGAAAAAAGAAAAAGAAAAATATACATGGGATAAAATGATTGATGCTATTGATGCGTTATTTGAATGAAAAAAGTTGTCGGTTGTCAGTTAAAGTAATTAGAGTAATGGAGTGATGGAGTATGAGGTCACTCCGAAAAGCAATTTATTATGGACTAAAGTCCATTTTCTTCTGTATAATTTTTTTTACCCCTGCCATAAATGGCAGGGTAATTCATTGAATTGCAATAACTTTTGAATTGCCACGTCCTTTAGGACGTGGATATAAACATCTAAACAAACATAAGGGCTTTAGCCCAAAGCACTTTTCAGAGTGGACTCAGTAATGGAGTAATGGAGAAAGATGATAGTTAATTGCAAACATCAATGAGAAAAAAGTAAAATAATAGAAAATTTTGAAAATCTAACTCCTTCCCTATAATAGGGGAAGGTTGGGAAGGGGGTAAAATATGATAATAAGAAGCAAAGCACCATTACGAATAGGATTAGCAGGAGGCGGATCTGACGTTTCTCCGTTTTCGGATCTTTATGGAGGAGCCATTCTTAATGCAACAATAAGTATGTATGCTTATGCAACAATAGAACCGCGCAACGACGGAAAGATCATCTTTCGTTCGGTTGACAAGGAAGAAATATATACTCTTGATTCTGTTGATGAGCTTTCGGTAAACGGAAAATTAAATCTTCACAGGGGAGTTTATAATCGTGTTGTAAAAGAGTTTACAAAAAAACCACTTTCCTTTGAATTAACAACTTTTGTTGATGCTCCTCCGGGATCGGGACTGGGAACATCTTCTACTTTAACAGTTGCAATTTTGGGTGCATTTGCCGAGTGGCTTAAACTTCCTTTGGGAGAATATGATTTGGCTCATTTGGCTTATCAGATCGAAAGAGTTGACCTTGACATGGCAGGAGGAAAGCAGGATCAATATGCTGCTACTTTTGGAGGTGTTAATTTTATGGAGTTTTTTAGTGAAGAAAAAGTGATAGTGAATCCTTTGAGGATCAGAGATATTTATTTGAATGAATTTTCATATAATCTAATTCTTTATTATACGGAAACCAGTCGCTTGTCATCTAAGATAATCGAAGCCCAAACAAAAAATGTTCTTCAAAAAAATGAAGTATCAATAAATGCTATGCAACAAATTAAAAAGCAAGCAGTAATGATGAAAGAGGCGGTTTTAAAAGGTGAAATGGATAAAATTGGTGATATTCTCGACTTTGGATGGCATAATAAAAAACAAATGGCTAATGGTATTACAAATCCAATGATTGATAATATTTATGAAACTGCTATGAAAAGCGGAGCTTCAGGAGGAAAGATATCAGGTGCAGGTGGCGGAGGATTTATGATATTTTATTGCCCTCAGAATACACGAATAAAAGTTATTGAAGCATTGGAAAAATTGGGTGGTAAGGTGCAAAGGTATGAGTTTACTAAAAAAGGATTGACTACTTGGACGATATAAGGATAGATAATTTGAAGGGGGTGAAATTTATGAGAATAAAAAAATCAATAGAACAGTCGATAGAAGTAAAACAAAAATTGTTATCCGATAAGAAATTATTAGAAGCAATTCGACAAACAGCAGATATTTGTATTAATTCGCTGAGAAGCGATGGCAAAGTCCTATTTTGTGGAAATGGCGGCAGTGCTGCTGATGCACAACATCTTGCAGCAGAACTTTCAGGGCGGTTTTACTACGACCGTGAACCATTGTTTGCCGAAGCTCTTCATGTTAACACTTCGTATTTAACTGCTGTGGCAAATGATTATTCTTACGATGAGATTTATGCAAGATTAGTCAAGGCAAAAGGGAAAAAAGCTGATGTGTTAATTGGTATCTCAACATCGGGAAATTCAGAAAATATTATCAGGGCTTTTAAAGTGGCAAATAAACTTGGCATGACCACAGTTGGCATGACAGGGCTGACAGGCGGGAAAATGAAAGAATATTCTGATGTTCTCATTAACATTCCTTCTGAGGATACTCCCAGGATACAGGAAACTCACATTTTGGCAGGACATATTATTTGTGAACTTATAGAATCAGAGATATTTCCGAAATGATAAAAGAAGCAATAATTCTGGCAGGTGGCTTGGGAACCCGCTTGAAGGGCGTAGTTAAGGAAGTTCCGAAATCAATGGCATTGATTAACGGTCGCCCTTTTCTTGAGTACCAACTTAATTATCTCGAAAGTTGGGGGATAAACAAAGTGATACTTTCTGTTGGATATAAAAGTGAGATTATAAGCGATTATTTTAAAGATAAATACAAATCAATTGAAATTAAATATTCTTTCGAGGATGAGCCTCTTGGAACAGGTGGTGGAATTAAAAGAGCTTTTGAAAAAGTGAAATCCGAATATGCTCTTGTTTTTAATGGTGATACTTTTTTTGATGTCGATCTACAAAAATTAAATACATTTCGTAAAAAAAAGGATGCTGATGTTTTACTTGTCTTGAGATTTGTGGATGATATAAAACGCTACGGAGCAATTTCTTATGATGCCGAAAATATAATTACTGATTTTTCAGAAAAAAATAAAAAATCCGGTGAAGGATATATTAATGGAGGGATTTATCTTATCAATAAAAACTATTTTCAAAAATTTGATTTGCCGGAGAAGTTTTCAATAGAAAAAGATTTTTTTGAAAAATATTATAGCACACATGATTTTTATGGATTTCGATGTTCCTTATATTTTTTAGATATTGGAATACCGGAAGATTATTATAAAGCACAAGATGAGTTTAAAAAATTACCATATTAATAAAGACTGGACATTGTTCCTCGACCGCGATGGTGTGATTAATCAACAATTGCTTGATGATTACGTCAAAAAGTGGAGCGAATTTAAGTTTAAGGATAATGTTCTTTCTTCATTAAAAAAATTATCCGCCTTGTTTGGAAGAATAATTATTGTAACAAACCAGCAGGGGGTAGGCAAAGGAATAATGACTGTTGATGAGCTTGAAATTGTTCACAAGAAAATGAAGGAGGAAATTGAGAAAGCCGGAGGCAAAATTGACAGAATATATTTTTGTCCAAAGTTGGAAAAAGAAAACAGCGAAATGAGAAAACCCAATCAGGGTATGGCATTACAGGCAAAAAGTGATTTTCCTGAAATTGATTTTAAAAGATCAATTATGGTAGGGGATTCAATATCGGATATGCAATTTGGAAAAAATGCAGGCATGAAAACTGTTTTAATTACAGTGAAAAATAAAATTTATGATAAATCAGAATTAATTGATTTTCGTTATGATGGAATAAAAGCCTTTGTTGATGCTCTTTGATAACCAGTAACCAGTAACCAGTAACCAGTAACCAGTAACCAGTAACCATGTCCCCAAACCTAATATTAACAGTCTTTTTAATTTACACATTGCTATTATTTGTCATTTCAAGGATAACAGCCAAAAAATCCGATAATGATACATTCTTTCTTGGAAACAGGACTTCTCCCTGGCTTGTTGTGGCTTATGGGATGATTGGGGCATCATTATCAGGAGTTACTTTTATTT
>DAOVNY010000098.1 GCA_030630005.1 Bacteroidales bacterium
ACACTTTACGCTGATGCTTTAAGTATTGTCTCAAACCGGATGGACCAAATTCCGTCGAAAGACAGTATGCCCGGTTCGCTTTACAGTGATTTGGCAAGGCTTTACGAAAAAGCAGTACAATTCCCGAGTGGAGGATCAATAACAATTATTGCAGTTACAACATTATCGGGTGGTGATATTACACATGCAATTCCCGACAATACGGGTTATATTACCGAAGGACAATTATTTGTGCGTAGAGATACGGATATCGGAAAAGTAATTATTGACCCTTTCCGTAGCTTGTCGCGATTAAAACAACTTGTTATCGGGAAAAAAACACGAGAAGACCATCCACAGGTTATGAATGCGGCAATCCGGCTTTACGCTGATGCTGCAAATGCAAAAACAAAATTGGAAAATGGTTTCGACCTTACTGATTACGATGAAAGAACCATGAAGTTTGCAAAAGAATATTCGGATAAATTGCTTGCTATTGATATAAATATAGAAATTGATGCAATGCTTAACACAGCATGGGAATTATTAAATAAATATTTTTCAGTTGCCGAAATTGGCATAAAATCTGAGCTTGTTGAAAAATACGGAAAAAGAAATGGCAATTAAATTTCAATATAATAAAACATCTTTACAAAGCCTTAATAAACAACTAAATATGAGGCTTAATGCACTTCCTGTGATAAAAAATAAGGAAACAGCATTACGTATGGAAGTAAAAAAAGCAAAAACCAAGGTAAAAGAATTAGATAAAAAATTATCTCAAAAAATACAGGCAAACACTTTAACACCGGGCATTTGGAATGAATTTAATACAAATCTTATTACAATTGATGATGTAAAAACAACAACAAAGAAAATTGCAGGTGTAAAAACACCTGTTTTAGAAGAAGTAATTTTTCGAACTGATGATTTCAGTTTATTCGATAATCCGAAATGGTTTCCTGAAGGAATTTCAATTGTAAAAAAATTAGCGGAGATCGTAATAGAAAGAGAGTTTTTTAACAGAAAGATGGAATTACTCAATCATGCAAGAAGAAAAACAACACAAAAAGTAAATTTGTATGAAAAAGTTCAAATTCCCGGCTACGAAGATGCAATAAGAAAAATTAAACGCTTTTTGGAGGATGAAGAAAATCTTTCAAAATCGTCACAAAAAATTGTTAAAGTTCGTCAGCAACGACAAATGGAGGTAACCGGATGATAATACCGATGCAAAAATATTCTTTCCTTGTTTATCATAAGGAATACGGCGATTTTCTGAAAGATCTGCAAGAGCTCGGTGTGCTTCATGTAATTGAAAAAGAAACTGAAATCAGTAATGATATCAAGGAAAAATATCAATTAATAAATCGTATTGATAAAATAATTAAGTCCCTTGAAAAACGCGAAACAGAAAAAACTGATAACTACCCTGATTCTGACGGATTGAAAATTATTGAAGAAATAATTCAAAAACAAGGGGAATTAGAGTCATTGCAACAAGAACTTGTTATTGCAAATAAAGAACTCATCAAAATAAAGCCCTGGGGCGATTTTTCCGATGAAATTATTAATAAGCTAAAAGATGAAAATTTCTATGTGAAGTTTTTTATCACTTCTAAAAAGAAATTTAACACCAAATTGCTTTCTGAATATAATGCAGAAATAATTACTGAAAGCGGAAACTATATCTATTTTATTATTATTCAACAAGGCAACGAAGAACTGAATATTGATACCGAAGAAGTTAAACAACCCAAAAACTCTCTTTCAGAAATAGAAAAACATATAAAAGAAATAGAAGAAAAAATCACGCTGATAAACAATGATTTTGACAATTACTCCAAAACATCAATACCACTGCTCAAACAAGAAAAAGAAGCAATAGCAGTAAATTTGGAATTTGAGAAAGTAATATTAAATACTACCGTTGAAGCAGACGAAAAAATGAAAGTACTTGAAGGCTGGGTTCCGGGGACAAGGAAAAAACAAATTGATGATTTTTTGGATAAGAGCAACATATTGCACATAATTGAGAAAGCCACAAAAAAGGACAAGGTTCCTGTTTTGCTACAAAACAACAGATTTAGTAAATTGTTTGAACCTATCGGAAAATTATTTTCCTTACCGGCTTATTCCGAACTTGATTTAACCGTGTTCTTCGCACCATTTTTTATGATGTTTTTCGGTTTTTGCCTTGGCGATGCCGGATATGGGTTATTGTTTGTGATTGGAGCAGGTATTTACAAACTAAAGGCAAAAAAAGAAATTAAACCAATATTGTCTTTAATACAGTTTTTGGGTACAGCAACAATTATTTTCGGAATTATTTCGGGAACATTTTTTGGTATTAATTTAATAACCACAAATATCAGTCTGCTTGCAGATTACAAAAACCTGTTTTTTGATCCCGACAATATGTTTAATCTGGCATTAGCACTTGGTGCATTACAAATTGTTTTCGGGATGTTTATAAAAGCGGTAAATCAGATAAAACAATATGGGTTCATGCACTCACTTGCAACTTTTGGATGGCTCATTATTTTGATAGGCGGTGGAATTTATGCAGCTTTAACAAAGTTAGAATATATAGCTGCAAACAATATTATTTTATATGCAATTCTTTCACTTGGCGGATTTTTAATTATCTTTTTCAGCGATGTCGAAATCAGCATTCCTGCGCGTATCGGAAAAGGAGTTTGGGATATTTACTCAACAGCAACCGGAATATTCGGCGATCTGTTGTCATATATCCGTTTGTTTGCATTAGGTTTGTCAAGTGCTATTTTAGGGTTTGTGATAAACGATATTGCTATGCAAATACTTGATTCGGCACCGATAATAGGACATGTGTTTTTTGTAATATTCCTTTTGCTCGGACATGGTTTAAATATATTAATATCGTCACTCGGATCGTTTGTTCATCCTATGCGACTTACATTTGTTGAGTTTTATAAAAATGCCGGGTTTACCGGAGGAGGAAAAGAATATAAACCCTTTTCGGGATAAAATATAAGTGAAATAACTAAACTAAATAATAAATTATTAATAAATTATAAAAGGAGAATTATTATGACAACAGCAGTAATACTTGCCTATGTGGGACTGGCATTAATGGTTACATTAGCCGGCATAGGAAGTGCAATAGGTGTTTCATCGGGTGGAAACGCCACGATAGGAGCTTTAAAGAAAAATGATGAGGCTTTCGGGAGCTATATGTTATTAAGCGCATTGCCCGGAACTCAGGGACTTTATGGTTTTGCAGGATTTTTTATTATCAACTCCAAACTTTCAGAGTTTGTTGTTGATGGAGTTTTGACATTATCAATATATCAGGGAGCTGCAGTTTTTGCGGCTGGAATTGCTTTAGGATTTGTCGGACTTATGTCCGGGATAAAACAAGGCAGCGTTTGTGCATCAGGAATTGCAGGTATCGGTTCAGGTCACGATATTTTCGGCAAAACAATGGTGCTTGCCGTATTTCCCGAATTGTATGCAATTATTGCATTTGCAGCAACGTTTTTAATTAGTGCGGGATTGTAAGCATAGAAAACGAAAATTGCCACAGATTACACAGATTATCACAGATTTAATTTTTAATAAATCTGAGAATCTGTTGTTTTATTTATTTTTTACGATTTTATGGAGAAACATATTTAAAATTAAATAATTAATCAACTAAATACATTATTATGAGTTTATTAACAATTTTATTACAAGTAGCAGCCGATTTAGCTCCATTAGCAAAAATGGCAGCCGGTTTGGGAGCCGGTATTGCGGCAATTGGAGCTGGTATCGGAATTGGTCAGATAGGACGTGCAACAGTTGAATCAATCGCTCGTCAGCCGGAAGCTGCCGGCGACATTCGGTCAAATATGATTGTTGCTGCTGCCCTGATTGAGGGTGTTGCATTCTTTTCTATTGTTGTTTGTCTTTTGATAGTTTTATTATAGACAAGCATAAGAAATTTTCCTTTGCATCTTAACGGTTGGTTGAGATGTAAAGTGAATTTTTAAGTACTTAAAGTGAACTAAAGTTAAAAGTGCCTAAAGTTTATAAAAAATGATTTTATTTTTATTGTTGTATATGAAACATTTGTCATTTTTACATCAATTCGTAATAAACAACAACTTTAGGCATTTTAGGCACTCCAAACTCTAGGCACTAATTAGTTATAAAGGACTATTTTTTATTTTAAACAAAATTAAAATATAAACAAATGGAATTAGTACAACCCGGTATAGGATTAATTTTTTGGATGACATTATCCTTTGCTGTTGTATTATGGGTACTTGCAAAATTTGCATGGAAACCTATAATGAAAGCACTGCACGAAAGAGAAACTTCAATTGACGAAGCACTGAATGCAGCCAACAAAGCAAAAAAAGAAATGAAAGAATTATTATTCAGTAACGAACAATTGCTTAAAGAAGCCAAAGAAGAAAGGGATGCTATCTTGCGTGCAGGCAGAAAAGTAAGAGATTCGATAATTGACGAATCTAAAACCAAAGCGAATGAAGAAGCTAATAGAATAGTTGAAAGTGCAAAAGAAAGAATCGAGCACGAAAAAATGGCTGCAACAACCAATCTAAAAAATCAACTTGCTGTATTATCAATTGAAATAGCTGAAAAAATTCTGAAAAAAGAGCTATCCGACGACATAAAACAAAAAGAATTTGTTAATGACCTCATTAAGGATATTAATTTTAATTAGTTAGATACGATGAGACAAACACGGATATCAAAACGGTATGCAAAAGCTTTGTTTGATATGGCTATCGAGATGAAAATGCTTGATCAAACAACAAAAGATATGGAGCTTGTGATCTCTGTTTGCCGTGAAAACAAGAATTTTAGACTTCTTTTAAAAAGCCCTATCATTAATTCAAAAAGGAAAACAGCTATTATTAAAGCTCTTTTCGAAAAGCATTTGCAAAAGATATCACTTCATTTTTTACTCATCATAACTAATAAAAGAAGGGAAGCTTATTTAGAGTCTATCGCCAAAGAATTCATTAATTTATTTAAAGAATATAAAAATATAACAACTACATTCCTCAAAACTGCTGTAAAAATTGATGATGACATCAGAAAAAAAATTCTTGACATAATGAAACAGCAAACAGGTGGTGAGATAGAACTAATAGAAGAAATTAAAAAAGAACTTCTCGGAGGTTTTGTTTTAAATTATGGCGATAAAAAATATGATGCCAGCATCCAAAAACAAATCGAGGACCTGAAAAAAGAATTTGAAATTAATTTATACGAAAAAGGATTTTAATAAAATTTAAATATTTATAAAAATGACAGAAATAAAACCTTCTGAAGTATCCGCAATATTACGTCAGCAACTGGCAGGATTCGAAGACGAAGCCAAACTGGAAGAAGTGGGTACAGTACTTGAGATTGGTGATGGTATTGCCCGTGTTTACGGATTGACTAATGTCGAATCAGGCGAACTGGTTAAATTTGAAAAAGGAAACCTAAAAGGAATTGTTCTTAACCTTGAAGAAGATAATGTTGGTATTGTACTTCTTGGCGAAAGCAAAAATATTATCGAAGGCGACATTGTGAAACGTACCGGAATGATAACTTCGTTAAAAGTTGGAGAAGGCATGCTTGGCAGGGTTATCAACACTTTGGGAGAACCTATTGATGGTAAAGGCAAGATAAAAGGTGAAACTTATGAAATGCCGCTCGAAAGAAAAGCTCCGGGTGTTATCTTCCGTCAACCGGTTAGTGAACCTCTTCAAACGGGTATTAAACCTATTGATTCAATGATCCCAATTGGACGCGGACAAAGAGAGCTTATTATTGGTGACCGTCAGACAGGGAAAACTGCAATTGCCATTGATGCCATCATTAACCAAAAAAAGTTTTATGATAAAGGTGAGCCTATTTATTGTATTTATGTTGCAATCGGACAAAAGGGTTCTTCTGTTGCCAACATTGTAAAATCCCTGGAAGATAATGGAGCTTTACCTTATACTATTATTGTTTCTGCAACTGCATCCGATCCTGCTGCTATGCAATTTTATGCTCCCTTTGCAGGTACTGCCATTGGAGAATTTTTCAGAGACACAGGACGTCCGGCTTTAGTTATTTATGATGATCTGTCGAAACAAGCAGTTGCTTATCGCGAAGTTTCATTATTGCTTAGAAGACCTCCGGGAAGAGAAGCTTATCCGGGAGATGTTTTTTATCTTCATTCAAGATTATTAGAAAGAGCCTCAAAAATCATAGACTCAGATGAGATTGCAGAAAAAATGAATGATCTTCCCAAATCCATCAAGCCAATGGTTAAAGGAGGTGGATCATTAACTGCACTTCCCATTATCGAAACTCAGGCAGGTGATGTTTCTGCATATATACCAACCAATGTGATCTCAATTACTGATGGTCAAATATTCCTTGAATCAAATTTATTTAATGCAGGTATTCGTCCGGCTATTAATGTCGGGATTTCTGTTTCGCGAGTTGGTGGTAATGCACAAATTAAAGCAATGAAAAAAATTGCCGGTACGCTTAAACTCGACCAGGCACAATTCCGCGAACTCGAAGCTTTTTCAAAATTCGGTTCCGACCTCGACCCGACTACAAAAGCAGTACTTGAAAAAGGACGGAGAAATGTTGAAATTCTTAAGCAAGCTCAATATTCTCCAATGCCGGTTGAAAAACAAATCGCTATTATTTATTGCGGAACAAAAGGATTGTTAAGAAATGTTCCTATAAAAAGTATTATTGATTTTGAAGAAGAATATCTTCATTTCCTTGAAACTCATCATAAAAACGTTCTTAATTCTCTTAAAGAAGGTAAATTAACTGATGAGATAGTAAAAATACTTGAAAAAACTGCTGAAGATATTTCTCATAAATATGAGAAGAAGTAACTAAGTACTTAAAGTGAACTAAAGTTAAGAGTGACTAAAGTTAAATTTTTTTAATCTTAAATATTTGCTTAATGCCAAATTTAAAAGAAGTTCGGACGAGGATAGAGTCGATCAGCTCAACGCAGCAAATTACAAGTGCCATGAAAATGGTCGCTGCTTCAAAGCTCAGAAAAGCACAAAACTCAATTCTGACTTTGCGTCCTTACGCATATAAGTTAACTGAAATATTGCAAAACCTTAGTGCAAGTCTCAATAATACCGATGAAAGTATTTATTCAACCGAACGTGATCCTAATAATATATTGCTAATAGTTATCTCATCAAACAAAGGTTTGTGTGGGGCATTTAATACAAATATCATTAAAAAAATAAATGTACTTATAAATACAAAATACCAAAGTCAATTCAAATCAGGAAATTTAAGTTTGTTTTGCTTTGGGAAAAAGGCTTCCGAATATTTTACAAAACGAAAATATCCGGTTATAGAAAGTAATATTGAAATTTTTGATGATCTGAGTTTTGAAAATACAATGCCTTTTGCAGAAAAATTAATGCAGGATTTTGCAACAAAAAAATACGACAAAATCGAAATAATTTACAACCAGTTTAAAAATGCCGCAGTTCAAAGAATAATTATTGAACAATTTTTACCAATTGTTTCTCCATCAAAAGACGAGAGCCAAACAGGAGAAATCGAGATTTCTGCCGATTTTATTTTCGAACCTAATAAAATGAAAATTGTCAAAGAACTTATTCCCAAATCATTAAAAATCCAACTTTATAAAACACTTTTAGATTCCTTTGCATCGGAGCATGGAGCAAGAATGACTGCTATGCATCTGGCTACCGACAACGCACAGGAAATTCTTAAAGACCTCAAATTGAAATATAATAAAGCGCGACAATCGGCAATTACTAACGAACTAATTGAAATTATCAGTGGTGCCGAAGCTTTGAAGGCTTAGATACTGGATGCTTCAGTAGGTTGGCAACCTACCGTTAAAATATCTTTTTATCATTTCTTCCCAGACTTCGCTTCTTCCTCAAGTTTTTTATACCACTTTTCGCCGAATTTTCTGATTAAGGGTTCTTTTAAAAATTCATAAACCGGAACACCAAGATTTCTGCCGGTTCTTGTAGCTGATTTACAAATATGCCATTGATGATAATTTACAGCTTCATAGTCTTTATATTTTTGAATTCTTACCGGATATAAATGGCAGGATATAGGTTTTTGAAATTTTATTTTCTTTTCCAGGAAAGCTTTTTCTATAGCACAAAAAGCTATTCCGTCTTTAAAAATTGTAAACGCACATTCACAATCATTAACTAATGGAGTAACAAATTCGCCTGAAGCACCATAATCAAAAATACCCGTTTTCTCTATTACTCTTTTTCCCTGCTCTGTCATATATGGTTTTATCCGATCAATATAATCCTCAAGCAAAGAAATTTCTTCTTCTTCAAGTGGTGCTCCTTCATCGCCACTTACACAACATTCTCCTTTGCATTTTTTTAAATCACAAACAAATTCTTTTTCAATCAGATCATCTGAAATAATAGTATTATCAATTGTAATCATGCGGCAAAAATACTAAATTAGATAAATAAAATAAAATCAACACTCCTTTATATTTATATGTAAAAAAAAGTAATTTTGCAGTCAAATATTAAAACATAATTACTTATGGAAGGTTCTAAAAATAGTGAAGTTCGAGGCGCAAGAAATTTTAAAACCGGAGTCCGTATGGATGAGGATTTTAAAATTTTGAAGCAACGAAGAAATTTGCATTTTTAGAGCCTTCTTTATTTATACTTAACAATAACAGGAGGATACAATGGCATTTAATGTTAAAAACCGTAATTTTTTGA
>DAOVNY010000117.1 GCA_030630005.1 Bacteroidales bacterium
TTGACAAAAATGTTAAAAATCTCTTGCATGATTATGTTTGTTTAATTTTGTTTCTTGATTCTTGATTCTCATCATTAAATCCTCCAAATCTTTAAGATTTGGAGGATTTTCGATCCATCCTTATTTTTCTTCTACCAATTCTTTATTTTTCGATCTTTGTACCCAAATAATAATTCCAACAACTATTAATGCCATTGGAGGTAAAATCATAAACCCGTTATTTTCATACCCGAATAAATAAAAGTCTTCAGGAATTACCTGATATCCCCAAATCGTTCCTGATCCTAACAACTCTCTAAAAAATGCAACAACTATAAGTATCCACGAATATCCAACTGCATTTCCCAGTCCATCGAGAAAAGCAGGCCATGGTTTATTCGCCATGGCGAATGCTTCGAGCCTCCCCATAATAATACAGTTTGTAATTATCAGTCCAACAAAAACCGATAACTGTTTACTTACATCAAATAAAAACGCTTTTAATAATTGGTCAACAAGAATTACTAATGAAGCGATCACTACCAACTGAACAATTATTCTGATACGTGGAGGAATGCCGTTTCTCAATAATGAGATTAAAACATTTGCTATTGAAAGAACAGCTATAACCGATAATGACATCACAAATGCCGGTTCTAACTTTGCTGTAACAGCAAGTGCAGAGCATATTCCCAATACCTGTACTGTAATTGGATTTTCTTTATTTAGCGGATTCAGCAATAATTTTCTGTTTTTTACTGAAAACATTGGTTCCTTTTCTTTAATTTCTGTGCTCATTTACTTTATTGTTTTTTTGAAATAAGGTACATAATTTTCTAAACAATCATTTAGCATATCTTTAACAGAATTACTGGTAATTGTTCCGCCCGAAATAGCATCAACACCATGTATTCTAATATCTTCAGGTATCATATCAATTCCACCTTTTACAACATCAATTGATACAAATTCATCTTTATCATTGAATATTTTTTTACCCACAAATTGATTCATAAAACCAGATTTATTAATTTCTGCTCCTAATCCGGGAGTTTCAGCTTTATGATCGAAATATACTCCAACCACTTCATTGTAATCTTCGCTAAGAGCGATATTTCCCCAAATCGGACCCCATAATCCTTTGCCGAATAAAGGAATAATATTTACTTTTTTACCATCAATATCGCAAATCAAAATCGGAAGATTAAATTCTTCACCTTTTGATTTTTTGAAAAGTTCTTCTTTAACTTTAATATCTAAAGCACGGATATCACCTTTCACAAGAACTTTATCCTTATATTCACTAACAAGTTCACCTTTTGAGTTAATTACAAGTTCACTAATAATATGTTTTTCATAAAGTTGGATTGCATTGCCAGCATTTGCTTCAAGTTTTGCAGATATTAATATTCCCTGCATTTTATCAATAGCAATATTTCGATCCTGATAAGGTTTGAGCAACATTGCCGCAGTAGATAATATTGCGGCAACCAATATTACCATAATACTGGCGTACTTGAATATATAAAAATTACTATACATAATTATAAATTTTCTGTTGTGATTATTATATTTTCTGAACTATTTTAAGTCTTTTTAATCGTTTTTTAATATTGCCTTCAACAACGTAATGATCGATAAGTGGAGCAAAAACGTTCATCAACAATATTGCCAGCATCATACCTTCGGGGTATGCCGGATTTACAACTCTGATAAGTACTGCAAGCAAACCTATAAGAAATCCGTAAATATATTTTCCTTTATTGGTTTGAGATGCTGTAACAGGATCAGTAGCCATAAAAACTGCACCAAAAGCAAAACCACCCAGCACCAAATGTTGCCATGCAGGTAGAGCCATATAATCGTTCACAGCTACAATATTAAATGTCAATCCCATTATTAATCCACCTGCAATAACCGAGAACATTATCCTCCAACTTGCAACTCCTGTATAAAGCATAATTACTGCACCAATAAGAATTGCAATTACTGAAGTTTCGCCAACTGAACCGGGTATTGTTCCAATTATCATTTCCATTGGACTTGGGAGTTTATCAAGATTTCCAACCAAAGCATCTCCAAGAGGAGTTGCACCTGAAAATCCATCCACAATATTTTCGCCTTTCGACATTCCGCTAACCCAAATTATATCACCCGACATTTTTGATGGATATGCAAAAAACAGAAAAGCTCTGGCAATTAAAGCAGGATTCATAATATTCATTCCTGTTCCACCAAAAACTTCTTTCCCGATTATCACTGCAAAAGCAGTTGCCACAGCAACCATCCATAAAGGAACATCCGCCGGAAGTATTAAAGGAATTAACATTCCAGTAACAAAAAATCCTTCGTTTACTTCGTGTCCTCTTTTTTGGGCAAAAAATATTTCAATAGCCAAACCGACTACATAAGTAACAATAATAATTGGCAATATCTTAAAAAAGCCATACCAGAATGTTGGCCAAAAAGTAGTTATCTCTCCAATTGCTTCAAAATGTAATCGACCCGTATTCCACATTCCGAAGAGCAAAGCAGGAACTAAGGCAAATACAACAACTATCAATGTCCTTTTCATATCTACGCTGTCGCGAATATGACTCCCTTTCATAGTAACACGATTAGGTACAAAAAACAAAGTTTCTACAGCATCAAAAGTGGATCTGAGAAAATGAAATTTCCCGCCTTTCTCAACATGAGGTTTTATATTATCTAATATGTTTCTAATAGCTTTCATTAAGTTTATATTTTTGTTACAATTAAGTGACTAAAGTTTGGAGTAACTAAAGTGACTAAAGTTATAAATTCTTTATTATCCATCTTAAATATCTTGTAGCTACTTTTAACTTTAGTTACTTCAAACTTTAGTTCACTTTAAGTACTTTTTTTTAACTCATTTCTTTTCTTATCATATCCAAACCTTTTCTAACAATAGACTGGATGTTGATTTTTGAAGTACTAATATATTCACAAAGGGCAAAGTCTTCTTCATCAACTTCGTAAATTCCAAGATTTTCCATTGCATCGATATCTTCAATAATAATGGCTTTTAATAATTGCATAGGATAAATATCCAAAGGAAATACCTTTTCAAATTGACCTGTCATAACAAAAGCACGCTCTCCACCATTAAGATTTGTATGTACTTTGAATTTTTTCTTAGGAGTAAGCCAGGCTATAAAAGTCCGGTAAAAACTATGCTTATGTAAACCGGGCAACAGCCATCCAAAGAAATCATAATGATCGCCTTCGGGAATTACCGTAATTTGATAATCGTAAAAACTCAGAAATCCTGTTTTCTCGATTTTTGTTCCTGTAAAAACATTCCCGCTTATACATCTTACATTTTCCTGCTTAAGATTATCATTTATCATTGCTTCGATTGAAGCTCCGATATAAGTTTTATAATATGTTGTTTTTTTAATTTCAGAACCCGTCAAAGCAATTACTCTTGAAGCATCATATTTTCCTTCAAAAAATAATTTACCGATAGTAATAACTTCTTGTGGACGCAGATACCAAACAATATCACCTTTATTAATAGGGTCAAGTTTATTTATCTGAGTACCAACGTTGCCTGCCGGATGAGGTCCAATAAAATTATTGATCTGAACATTTTTTGAGTTTGTAAATACTTTTGAGCCGGGGAGGTCAGTATTAATATTTAAGTGAACTTTTCCTAATGTCAACTTTGCAATTGCATCTAATCCGGTTTGAAATTCTTCACCATGTCTGTGAACAAGAAAATCGTAATCTGGAGCCAGAGGAGCAGAATCAAAGCCCAAAATAAAAATGGCTTTTGGTTCAGCTTTTGGATCTGCAATGATAGAATATGGTCGCTGCTGTATAAGAGTCCAAACACCACTTTTCAATAACTTTTCAATTATTTCTTCTTTTTTTAAATCACAGGGATTAGCTTTTCCAAAGGACTCATATTTTATTTCCTCATCAGCTTCGATTATTATTTCCTGCAAAACTCGTTTTGCTCCGCGTTTTATCTCGGTAATTGTACCACTAACAGGTGCGGTAAATTGAATGTTTTCCCTGTATTTATCAAAAAAAACAGGTGATCCGGCTTTTACCACATCACCCTCCTTAACTAATAATTTTGGGAAGACTCCAACAAAATCCGTAGGTTTAATTGCATATTGTTTGGCAGCTAATTCAAAAACTGTTTTTTCAGCTTCTCCAAATAAGTTGATATTTAACCCTTTTTTAATTTTAATTTCTTTCGACATAAGTTGAATTTGTCAATAAAAACACTCTAAAAATTTTGAAGGTACAATTTTACAAAAAATCTTTTTGCTAAATAAAATTTGTTACATATAAAAATTAAAATAACTCTAATTTATAATACATAGAGATAATTTATATTTAATAATTTTCATACAATAATTTTACTTAAGCCACAGTTTATCCTTAAATTTGCAAAAAGCATTAAATGAAAAAATCGAAAAAAAGATATTATTTATTAATAATTATTTTACTGATTATTTTGATTGTTTATAATTATTCAATCGGAAATACTAATCAGAATATCTTTATCACTAATAATATAAACACAATATCTGAACCTTGTAATGATCAGGATGATGATTATTATAAAAAGGATTTTATTAGAAATAAAAACTTTATTTATAAAAATAACATTAAAACAGTTCTTGTTCATAAAGATGGTTGGGAAATGACCTATCCTATCATTAAATTAAATACTGAAGATAAAATTAAACTTTCGTTTGATGATTTGGATGGTGATATTAAAGATTATAAATACACCATTATTCATTGCGATGCAAACTGGCAAACTTCCGATATTCCTCAATCAAAATATATTGATGGGTTTACTATAGAGGATATCAATAATTATCAGTATTCTTTTAATACTGACACGGAATTCACACATTACGAAACAGTTTTTCCTTCAGATTATACTAAAGCTATCCTTTCGGGGAATTATATTTTCAAGGTTTTTGTTGATGAAAATGAAGACGAAAATGTAATTTTTACATACAGATTTATGATAGTTGATCAAAAAGTTTCAGTTGATGCCAAAATACATAAAGCTACGAGTATTACCGATATGAATTATAAACAGGAAATTGATTTTACCATACATAAAAACGGATTTGAAATTGCTAATCCTTATCGCGAATTAACAGTTATACTTCAGCAAAACGGAAGATGGGATAATCTAATCTCTAATCTTAAACCTCAAATGATTAAAGGAAATGAGATTATTTATAATCATGATGAAGGAAATGTTTTTAACGGAGGAAATGAATTCAGAAATTTCGATATTAAAGACCTTAAGTATCAATCCGAAAGGATTAAAAAAATAGATTATTTTGATAATGCTAACCATGTTTTTTTACATACCGATAATCGACGACCATACAAAGTATATATTTCAGAACATGATATTAACGGAAAAAGACTTATCAAAACTTCAGAAAGAATGGATACTTCTACAGAAGCAGATTATACTTTTGTTTATTTTTCGCTACCCTATCCTGTTCCTTTGATAGATGGTGATTTGTATATTTTAGGAGCACTCACAGACTGGCAATTTTGTGATGAAAACCGCATGAAATACAATTATGACAAGAAAGCTTATGAGATTTCACTTTTCTTAAAACAAGGTTACTATAATTATCTTTTTGCCTTTCTAAAAAACGGAATATCACAAGGTGATGTAACACTTATTGAGGGAAATCATTTTGAAACTGAAAATGAGTACAATATCTTTGTTTATTATCGGGAACCTGGCACACAATACGACCAGCTGATCTCATTCAAACATTTGAATTCTAAAAATTAATATGATTTAGCCTCTAACACACTAAAACTTATTCATACCTCAATGATTCGATTGGATCAAGTTTTGCCGCTTTTGTTGCGGGAATTATTCCTGAAGCAAGTGCAACAATCAAGCATAAAACAATACCAAGCAAAATCCACATCCATGGTATAATAAATGCAGTTCCTGAGATTATTGAAACAATATTTCCTGCAGCAATTCCAAGAATAATTCCTAATATACCACCCATCTGTGCTATAACAATAGCTTCGACCAGAAACTGATTTCTGATAGTGCGACTGGTTGCGCCGGTAGCTTTTCTTACACCAATTTCTCTGGTTCGTTCGGTAACCGAAACCAGCATAATATTCATTAATCCGATAGCTGCTCCAAGCAATGTTATCAATCCTATGATAGTGGCTGCAAGGGTAACATATTTTATCAAATCTATCAACATGTTGGCAATAGTATCACTTTTTGTTATTCCAAAACTGCTAACTTCTCCTAACGGATCTTCGCGAATAATTCTAAAAATACCGGTTGCTTCATCAATAGCCGATTCAATGTCTTCGGGATTGTCAGTCATAACATTTATCGAAAAATTCATGTTCGGCCGACTAAAATATTGTCGCACATTATTTACAGGAACAAGACAACGCCTGTCACCGCTAAAGCCAACACTCGAACCTTTTTCTTTCAAAACACCTACAACAAGATATTTTCCCGATCCAATTGATATTGTTTTACCAACAGGATCTTCCTTCTCTTCAAATAATTTTGTTTTTATTTCATTACCAATTATTGCAACATGTGCACCATAATAAATTTCGTTATGATTAAAATTCCTGCCATTTTCCATTTCCATGCCAGCAGTAGCAAGATATTCATTATCAACTCCAAGCACTTGAATATTTGGGTTAGTTTTTTCAGATTTGTATTTTAATGTTGCAATTCCAGTACCCCGCGTAAAAGCAGAAACAATTGCAGGAAAAACAAAGCGTTCCTTAAAAGTCATTGCTTCATCATAATCAATATATCTGAAATTTTTCGGACGGCTACTTTTCCCTCCCACCTGTATTTTAAGTTCTCTGTTGCGAATAGTGAATGTATTTGAACCCATCATGGCAAAATTCTCATTTAACGAATTTTTTATTGAATCAATTGCCGTAAGAATACCCACTAAAGCCATAATTCCAAAAGCAATGATCAGCACAGTTAAAATAGCTCGCACCATGTGACTTCTTATTGATTCCAAAGAAATGCGTATATTTTCTATTATGAGATTTTTGATCATTTTAGTATTAATTTGAAGGTTAGCCTTTAATCTTTTTATAAACCCTAAATGCATGCTTAGATAATCCGGACAATTTATTAATCCGGAGTTTATAATAATTCACTTCTTTAGAACCAAAACCTTTGTAAAAACGTGCAAGATTCGGATTATTCGATCCGTCAAAATCAAGTGTAAGATGTTTGCCCGAATTATCTTTAATAAAAGCATCAATCAAAAAAGGCATTGCGCCATTTTCTCTTGCTTCAGAACTACTTCCCGAAAATATAAAGACAGCCTTTTTGTTCCCCTCAATAAAAACCACAGCCGAACACAATTGGTTATTTTTTGTATAAGCACCGTATATTTGAGCAAGCCCCCTATATATTGCAGTATAAATTAATCGGCTTAAA
>DAOVNY010000008.1 GCA_030630005.1 Bacteroidales bacterium
AAGTTCACTTCTTCTTACTGAATTTTCAAAACGGCTCATTGTAGGCTGGGAAGCGAGTTCATCTCCACTTATGGGCAATTTATCCGAACATATTTTAAAAATACTATCACCACGAAGTTCATCACAATCGTTAGCATCCTCGTAACCGGCTGCTATTTGATAGATACGTTGAGATAATAATTGCTCCAAACTATGATTGATATAACGTTGGTCACGCTCGTCATTTATGCAGTTACTTAAGCCGGAAATTATTCCTATTTGGTTTTCCAACTCTTTTAGCAATAACAATCCACCGTCGCTTGAAATATCCTTACCTGTATAGAAAAGCTCAATATTTTTGTTTTGAATAGCAGAAAGATGAAATAATTTGTCTTGAGAATTTTCTGAAGTTTGTTTTTCTGAAATTTTATTTTTAATTTTGCTCATGAGAAAGTTTGTTTTTGTTGTGAGAAACTGAGTGTAAGATAATAAATTATTGCTTACACCCAACAAACTTTCTCATTTTTTATGAATTATTCAGGTTAGGACAGCATTGAAAAAATAAATGTAAAATTTAAAATGATAAATTTAAAATTTAGAATTTTGAGTCAATGTTTGCAAAAACCAACACCCGACCACCAAGAACACTCAATATTCAACCGACATCCAGTATCAAATAACCAGAATCAAGAATCCAGTATCCAGAATCCAGAATCAATTTTCCCCTTGCTCTTTATTCATTTTCTTATTTACCAAAAACACGCCAATAAGAATTAATGAAATCCAAAGAAGATAAATCAGTTTAAATTTTTCTCCATCAATAATTCCCCATAAAATCGCAACTATCGGGATCATATAGGTTACTGAGGAAGCAAAGACTGCATTAGTGATTTTTACAAGATAATTGAAAGCTGTTAATGCTATTCCGGTTCCAACGATTGCAAGTATGCTAATGTAGCCCAGTCCTTCCAAAGCTTTGTTATCATTAAGTAATTGATGGGTAAAGTCTGTGAAAAATAATAAATATATCAAGACAGGAATTCCGATTATCAGAAAAGAAAAAGCCGTTATTGTGAGCGAGTCAATATCTTGTAAAAAATTCTTAACAAAATTTACACTTATTGCATAACAAATTGAGGCTATAATAATATAAATTGCAAAACTTAAATTAAACTCAAATCCTTTATTTCCGCTTACACTTAATAATCCGGCTGCTCCTATCAGTCCTATTATTACACCTAAAATATTAACCCATCTCGATTTAACTTTGAAAAAACTTATCGAAATAATCAAAGTAAATAAAGGTGTCAGAGAATTCAGTATCCCGGCAAGGTTACTGTCTATACCGGTTTGAGCTTTGGCGAACAAAAATGCAGGTGCACCGCTCCCAACAATTCCTACAACTGCAAGATATTTCCATTGCCCGGCTTTAATTTTTGAAAATCTTTTGACAAACGGAATAAATATAATGAAAGTAATGCAAATTCTTAAAGCACCAACTTCTACATCAGAATAAATTTCAAGTCCTCGTTTTATTAAAATAAAAGAACTACCCCATGTAATCATTAGTGCCAATAAAATGACCCATGAAATTATTGTTTTTTTGTCTTTTATTTTCATGTATGAAATCTGAATTTTGTCCAAAAGTAAATTAATAATCCTAACTATTAATTTTAATTAGAAATGATTAGCTTAAGTTGACCTTACAGGTGTTATTGCTGAATATTTTATCACTGCATTGATTGAAGGTAAATACGTACGACTGAAAGAAATCCGTATGAATGGACACTTTAATATTCTATTTCAGACATTTTTTGAAATTTTTCTTAAAAATAATTAAAAAATTTATTGGAAGTTTAAAAAATAATTGTATTTTAGCGAAACTATATCTTTAAAAAAAATTAGTAATAATTTTAAAAAATATTTGAAGTTAAAAAAAATTGTATTTTAGCACAACGAATAATCAAAAATTAGTGTTTAATAAATGAAAAAAATTAACAGGATTAATATGAAATATAATTTCCTTAGATCAGAAATACAGGCATTTAAGCATTAATTGAATCTAAAAATTTATAATTTATTAAAAAAATCAACTACAATTAAATCTAAATATTAACTAATCAAAATCTAAAATTAACTATAAACAATTAATTTATTTATTAACTAAAAACAAAAATCTATGAAAAAATTTACAAGATTACTATTTTTAATCGCTTGGCTAGTAATGTCAAGCTTGATGTCAGTAACCACGGCTTTCGGGCAGTGGACAATTGATGAAGGTTTTGAAGGTGGCGCTATTCCATCAGATTGGACCGTTTATGATGATAATGGTGATGGTGAAGAATGGATGGCTTACCAAAATACTGATTACGCTCATACCGGAGATTGGATGGCTACAGCTGGAGATAATAATTACTCCAATGATGATCATGAGTGGCTCGTTACACCACCTGTAACTATTCAATCAGGTGATTCATTCACATTCTGGGCAAGATCATGGTATAGTACAGAAGATTTTACTGCTTGGATTTCTACAAGTAACACATCCGTAACAGGTTTTGAGTGGGATGGTACAAAATTGGAAGAAGTAGAAGGAATTGGATCTGATTGGATAGAATATACCTACGATCTTTCTGCTTATGCAGGGCAAGAAGTCTATCTTGGAATTGAGTGGATTCAGGATACTTACTGCCTGTTAGTTGACGATGTAAAAGTTGGACAGGAAGGTGGCAGCACATTACCTATAGAAGGTTTTGAAACATGGCCACCTACTGATTGGACGATTTCATCAGCAACTGATGATAATTGGGTGCAAGATGATGGTACAGATCATGGACCTGATGCAGCATATGCCGGAACTTATGCGGCTATGTATAACAACTATGATATTTCTTCAGGTAATTCTGGTTCAATGACCACACCTGCATTTGATGTTTCTGCTTTAACCACTCCACAAGTTTCTTTTTACTGGTGGAATGATGATGGCAGTTCTAGTCCTGCTACTTTAGAGGTCTTGTCATCTACTGATGGTACAACATTCACATCTATTGAAATAATAGAAGTTTATGGTAGCGGAGGATGGGTGCAATACTCACATAGTATTGGTACTGATGTTACTCATATTAAGCTGACTGCTGTTAGTGATTGGGGTTCGGAAAACACCTTTGTTGATGAATTTGCTATTGAGGAAGCACCTATAGAAGCACCGACTCTTTTCTTCTCTGAATACATTGAAGGTAGCAGCTATAACAAAGCTTTGGAAATCTACAATGCTTCTGATATTACAGTGGATCTTACCGAATTTGCATTTCCAAATGTTAGTAATGATCCTGCAACTCCTGGACAATATGAATATTGGAATGAATTTGATGCAGGTTCTACTTTAGCACCTGGTGAAGTTTTTGTCATTGCTCATCCTGATGCAGACGCTGCTATCTTGGCAGAAGCTGATATGGTTTTCACATATCTTAGCAATGGTGATGATGGATTTGCTCTTGTTTATGGTACAGAAGCAAGTTATGAAGTTTTAGATTGGATAGGAACTTGGGACGGAGATCCTGGTGATGGTTGGGAAGTAGCCGGTGTGGCAGATGCAACTAAGGATCATACTTTAGTGCGTAAACCTGATATTACTGAAGGTAATATTGACTGGGCTGCTTCAGCAGGAACAAATGCTGATGATTCCGAATGGATAGTTTTAGATCAGGATACTTTCGATTATCTGGGATCATTCCCTAATGTAATTGAAGATACATGGCCTCCTGCAAATCTGGATTATTCACTTATTGGTGAAAACAATGTGATTTTAGAGTGGGATACTCCTGCTCCTCCTGTAGATGGTTGGTTATTCTATCACGATGGTACATTTGAAGGTGGTCTTGCTTCTACCAATGGTGGAGCCGGTATTGCTCAAATGTTTCAACCTGCTGCATATCCATGCACTATTGATTCAATCAATTTTTATGTATCTGCACAAGGTGTTAATGGTCAGGAAATTGAAGCCTGGATTATTGCCGATGACGGTGCTACCGTTCTGGGTGGACCTTACACTTCTGTAGTAGATACTCTCTGGAATATAATAGATATTGATGATATTGAAATTGCCAGTGGTGGATTTATGATTGCTACTTATAATGTTCTTGCCAGTGGACCATATATCGGATATGATTCTGATACTTATAATGGAACTCTTTACTTTGGTAGTCATACTGGTGGATTTACCGAACTTGGGGAATATGGTTATTATGGTACAGGTAGCCATGAGGCTTATGTAGTTTATGGTAGTGACATAGCTGCAGGACATCAAGTTCTTAAACCTATAGAAAATGAAAACAGAATCGAACGTTCTGATATTGCAATAAATAAAACTAATTCTACTTCAGACATTCGTCATTCTCGTGGCTTACTCGGCTACAATGTTTATCGTGATGGTGCTATGATTAATACTGAATTAGTTTCTAACACATATTATGCTGATGCAGATGTTGCTTTTGGTTCCTATGTTTATACAGTTACAGCTATGTATGATGGTGGAGAATCTGATCCTTCTCTTCCTGTTGATGTAACTTTAGAAGATGTTGCTGATTTCATTCCTCCGTTTTTTGAGGACTTCGCATCAGAAGATTTTCAAACTAATTTCTGGGTTCCGGATCCACTTATTGGATCGAAATGGAGTGTTAGTACTTCAACCGGTAATCCGGAACCAAGTGCAATGTTTAGCTGGTTCTTCTCCGGCACAAACTATAGCCAGACTCTTACCGGTCATGCAATCGATTGTGCAGGTTTAACAGAAATTGACCTTTCATTTGATCTTATGCTAAATAATTACTCTACTGCAACACTTGAGCAAATGGGTGTTGAAGTATGGGATGGATCTGCATGGGTTCAAGTTGCACTTTTTGATAACGCAGATGATGATTTTGATTGGATTGATACTACAATAGACATAACTGCTTATGCAGCTGGAATTGCTACTCAAGTTAGATTTGTAGCTTTTGGTGAAGATGCATATAACATCAATTACTGGTTTATTGATAATGTTGGTGTGAGTGAACATGGAGATTTATTGCCTCCTACAAACTTAGAGGTAGATAATACCGGTTATGCAACCTGGGAAGTCCCCGGTGGCAGTAGTGGAGATCTTTTTGAACTAATTCAACATGATGGTAATGCAGTAAATGGATATTACCAAGCTTTCGATAATGGCTATGGTGTTGTATATGATGTATCTGGTTATACTGATGTAACAGTAGAAATGCTTGATTTCCGTCATTCCTCTTGGGGTATTACCGGAACATGGGATTATACATTACACATTGTTGACTGGGATACATATGCAGAAATTGCAACTGTATCAGGTCTTCAGACTACTGTCAATGATAATTGGGAATTAGAAATTGATCTTGGATCAGTTTCAGCATCAGGTTTAGTTGGTATATTCCTTGAACCTCAAGGAAATTCAGCTGACGATGCATATCCTTGTATTGACGCTGACAATATAGGACCTGACGGACTGTCTTACTTTGGACCACTTGCAGACTATTCTGGTATGGGTCTTTCAGAGATTGGCGACTTCCTGATGGATTTATGGATCATGGGTACTGGAACCGATGGAATAGTGAAAGCTAAGAAATTTAATGCTGATTTCGGTAATGGAAATGCTCGATTAAGTAGCACAACTCCTAATGTTGATTTCATTACACTAAAACAGTCAGTTACAACTCGTGATTTTGTTGGATATAAAGTTTTTCTTGATGGAGAATATGTAGATGAAACTACAAACTTATATTGGCAATATGCTGACTTAATTCCGGAAGAAACATATATGGCAGGAGTTTCTGCAGTATATGATGAAGGAGAATCAGAAATTGTTGAGTATGAATTTACCGTAACCGACGGTTATATTGAACTTGGTTTTGAACCTTTCGAAGATTATAACGCAGGCGATTATCTTGTACAACAAGCTATAGCACTTGGTTATGAACATTGGACTACCTGGAGTAATGCTCCCGGTACAAGTGAAGATCCAATGGTATCCGATGCACAAGCATACGAAGGTGCCAACTCGGTAGTTATCGAAGGTACTAATGATGCTATACTATTGTTAGGTGACCACTATACATCAGGTGTATTTAATGCTGAATTCTACGCGTATATTCCAACAGGTAAGGTTGGTTACTTTAACATATTACAATTATTCGATGGTAGCAGTAGCGAATGGGGTATGCAAGCTTTCTTTGATGTTGATGGTGCAGGTTTAGTTGATGCCGGTGGTGCTGGTGCAGGTGTATTTACATATACTTACGACACATGGCATCATGTATCTATTGATATTGACCTCGACAATGACTATGCAGAAATGTATTTTAACGATGCTTTTGTTGTATCTTGGGTATGGAGCAGTGGTGCTTTTGGCTCAGGTACACTAAATGAGCTACATGCTATGAACTTATATGCATGGGATGCAACCGGTACACCTGGTACTTTCTTCGACAATTTAAGATTTTCTAAGGAAGCTGTTGAAGGACCTGCTATTGCTGTCAATCCTGAATCATTTACAGAGTTACACGATAACCCGCCAACAATTACAACACAGACTCTTGTAATTACTAATGAAGGAACAGAGGCTCTTACATGGGATATCACAGTAGATAGCGATGTTGCAGAATATTCTGCTCCTCCAATTGATCCTGAAGCCTATAACAGACTCCTTGAAAGGATGCGTTCAGATGGACTTATTACAGATGTATATAGTGATATTGCACCTGGCACATTTCCTGGTGCTGTAAGTTACACAGATGATGATTTTGATCTTCAGTTTGAGTATGCTTGTGGTGACGCCACTGGCGAAGCAGGTATCGAAACTGATGGTAACTATATTTACACTACCAAGTGGAATGGCGGTGATGGCTTCTTTAAATATGAAATGGATGGTACATTCATTGGGTCATTTGCTATTCCGGGAGCTTCCAATGTTCGTGATTTAGCTTACGATGGTACTTATTTCTATGGTGCAGCTGCTAATACTACTGTTTTCCAAATGGACTTTGATGCACTAACACTTGTTGGTACTATTACTGCTCCTGTTGATGTTAGAGCTATTGCTTATGATGAAAGCGCAGATGGATTCTGGGGTAATAACTGGTCAACAACATTAACTTTATTCAGTCGCGACGGTAACATACTCAATACTATTGCAACTGCAGGTGATGAGTCTTTTTACGGACTTGCTTATGCTCCACTTGATGGAACATTATGGGGCTTTAGCCAAAAAGGTGGAACAAGCCTAAATATGTTATATCAATATGATATAAGTTCAGGTACGATTATTCAGGAATTTGATATGCTTTCAATCCTAACAATGCCAACAGTAGGTGATGATATGGCCGGTGGTTTGTTTATCCATCCTGACATTGTTTCTGGCACATGGACTCTTGGAGGCCTCGTTCAAAATGTTTGTTTATGGGGTGTTGAAATGGGAACTACTACTCAATATACTAATGATGTAGGTGTTCAGTCATTTATTTCTCCTGTTACAGGACCAGACCTCACTAACGGCGAAGTTGTAACCATTAAGGTTAAAAACTATGGAACTGCTTCACAAAGTGATATTCCTGTATATTACACTCTCGATGGTGGTGCACAGGTAACCGGAATCGTTCCCGGACCAATTGCAAGTGGCGAAAGTGCTGAATATACTTTTGCAGGAACTGTTGATTTAAGTGTTCCCGGACAATCTTATGTATTTGAAGGATGCACTGACTTAACAGGTGATGAAAATACTGATAACGATTGCAAGGCTGCTACTGTTACTAACGTAATACCAGCTTATTGCGATGCTTCAACTGATAATGAAGATGAGTGGATTGCTAACGTTCTTTGCGGTGCAATCAACAATAGCAGTGGCTGGCAAGGTGGTGTAGCTGATTATACTGATATTTCAACTACCATTAATGCTGGAGAATCTGAAGCCATTACTGTTACTAATGGAAATGCATATTCTTCTGATTTAGTTACTGTTTGGGTTGACTGGAATGATGACTTTGAATTTGCAATTGGTGGAGACGAAGAATTTGTTCTTACTAACGTAGGCGGTACAGGTGAAACTTTCGAAGGTGTAATTGCCGCTCCGGCGGATGCTGCTGATGGTGATCACAGAATGAGAGTGAGAATGACATATAGCACAGCTCCTGAACCTTGTGGTAGTGCAAGCTATGGTGAAGTTGAAGACTATACTATTGTATCCGGTGGTGGTCAACCACCTATCGAATGGCTTTCTGTTGATTTAACTAATGGTACTATTGATCCTGGTATGTCTCAGGATGTAATTGTATCATTCAATTCTGCTGATATGTCTTCAGGTGTTTACAATGGTATGATTAATATTGCAAACAACGATCCTAATAATCCTTTAGTTGAAATTCCTGTTGAATTTACTATTGAAGGAGCCGGATGTGAAAACTTTGATGCTTTAACTGTAGGTGGTTTAGTAGCTGAGCAATTAGGCGGAATGTGGACTACTTGGAGTGGTACATCAGCTGATGATGCTACTGTTAGTGATGTTTATTCTAACAGCCCTTTCAACTCATTTGTTGTTGATGCTGGTGCTGTTGACTTAGTTCTTAAGTTAGACGATGCTCCGATTACTTCAGGTAAGCATCTTTACTCTAATTATATATATGTTCCTTCCGGATATTCAGGTTATTTTAATGTTCAGTCTGAACCTACTCCTGGTGTTGATTGGGTTATTGAATTATTTTTCGATGACGGAGGTACAGGTAGTTTTGCAGCAGGAGGTAGTACTGAAACCTTTAGTTATGTTCAGGATACTTGGATATTGGTAGAAATCAATTTTGATATGGACAATGGATTAGCTCAGGTATTGTTTGATGGTGTATTGATGACTCAATGGGTTAATGAATTTACAATTGGAGGTATCGATTACTACGGTCATGACGCTGGTGGTGCCCCGGGTGCATATTATGATGATGTTTGTTTTGGAGAAGGATGGGAAATTAGTTGTATAGCCCCAACCGACTTAACAGCTGTTATTACAGAATTTGGAGGATATGCAGAAGTCGTATTGAACTGGGAATTTGAAATGGTTGTACCTACTTGGATTTCATACCATGATGGTACGTTTGAAAATGCTTTTGCATCCACAGATGGCGGTGCAGGAATTGCACAGGTATTTACACCTGAACAATATCCATGTACAGTTACTGAAGTACAATTCTTTGTATCCGGTTACGGAAGCTTTGATCAAAATATTGAAGTTTACGTATTGACAGGTGACGGAGCAACAATCTTAGCCGGACCTTATGTAGTACCTGGAGTAGAAGACAACTGGGTATTAATTGATGTTGATGATGTAACTATTACAGAAGGCACATTTATGGTAGCTACCTTTAATGAACTTCCTGGCGGACCATACATCGGTGTTGATGATAGTTTCTATGATGGAAGTCTGTACTTTGGTTCAATCGGTGCTTTCACAGAACTTGGTGTATGGGAATACTACTACGTTGGTAGTCATGAAGCATTAGTTGAATATACAACATCTGATAATGTAGTTGTAAATTCAGTTCTGACAAGCCCAAGTTCAAATAACTCAAGAGCTGAATTATCCGAATCTAAAACATTCTCCGATGGTACAGTTAAACCTAATCGCGACTTTATATCCTTCAGCATTTATCGTAATGATGAAGTAATAGAAGAAGGATGGGGAGAAACTACATATATGGATGTTCTTTATGCAGGAGGTGATTACACTTACTATGTAACAGCGGTATATGATGAATGTACATCTGAACCTTCAAATGATACAACAGTAGCATGTTATGTAAGTGTTGAAGAATTGACATTAGAAGAATCAATAGAGGTTTATCCAAACCCCGCAGTTGATTATATAAATGTTATTTCATCAAAAGGCATAAATACAATAACTGTATTTGATTACCTTGGACAGATAATATATGAAATGAAAGTTGTAGAAGACAACAACATTAAACTCAACACTGCATCTTATGGAGCAGGAGTTTATTTCATTAAAGTATATACTGAAGAAGGAATAGCAGTCAAACGAGTTATGATCACGAGATAATCATTAATTTGAACAAAATGAAAAAAGGGAGCCAAGTGGCTCCCTTTTTTTTTGATAAAAAATGATACTTTTGCAAGCCAAATGATTTCAGTAAATAATCTTTCAGTACATTTTACAGGAGAGTTTCTTTTTACAAATGTTTCGTTTAACATTAGAGAAAAAGACAGAATTGGTTTAGTTGGTAAAAACGGAACGGGGAAAACTACTATTTTACGTATCATTACCGGAATACAAAAACCTGAAACCGGTGAGGTTGTTTTGCCATCAGGGCAAACCATAGGTTATCTTCCACAGGAAATGAAAGTAAGTAGCAGAAAGACTGTTTATGATGAAGCCATTACTGCTTTTGCGGAAATACTTGATGTAAAAAAGCAAATTGAGAAATATTTTGATGAATTAGTACAACGAACAGATTTTGAATCTGAAGAATATCTGAAGATTGTAAATAAACACAGTGAGGCAAGTGAAAAATTCAGGATGATAGGTGGTTTGACAATTCAGGCTGATACTGAAAGAATATTAGGAGGACTGGGATTTTCAAAGGACGATTTAGACAGACCATTACAAGAATTTAGCAATGGCTGGCAAATGAGAGTGGAACTTGCCAAGATACTTCTCCGCAAACCTGATCTCTTATTATTAGATGAGCCGACAAACCATCTTGATATTGTATCAATACAATGGCTTGAAGAATTTTTAATAAAATACAGAGGTGCAATAATTCTTGTTTCTCACGACAGGGCTTTTTTGGATAATATTACTTCAAGGACAATTGAAATCTCCGGAAAGAAAATATTTGATTATAAGGGAGGATATTCAGAATATATTTTAAAACGACAGCAACGTTTTGAGCAACAAAAATCAGAATACAATAATCAACAAAAGGAAATACGGCAGATAGAAAGATTTATTGAAAGATTCAGATATAAAAACACTAAAGCAAGACAAGTTCAGTCAAGAGTGAAAATGCTTGAAAAAATGGATGGAATTGAAATAGAGGATTTCGATCATTCTTCTATTCATTTTAAATTTCCTCCGGCTCCTCACTCAGGAAAAATCGTGATAAACACAAAAGGTCTGAGTAAAAATTACGGCAAGGAAAATATCATCAATAATATTGATTTTCTAACTGTAAAAGGGGAGAAGATAGCTTTTGTGGGAAGAAACGGTGAAGGGAAATCTACCATGTCAAAAATTTTAATTGGAGAGTTGGAATATGATGGTGAGCTTAAAATTGGGCATAATGTAAAGATTGGTTATTATGCCCAGAATCAATGGGAAATGTTGAATCCTAAAAAAACTGTTTTCGAAACTATTGATGATGTGGCTGTTGGTGATATCAGGGCAAAAATCAGAGGACTGCTCGGTAGTTTTCTTTTTAGTGAGGAAGATATTGAGAAAAAAGTGAAAGTTTTGTCGGGAGGTGAAAAATCAAGATTATCGCTTGCAAAATTACTTCTCACACCGGTAAATTTGCTTATCCTCGATGAGCCTACAAATCACCTTGATATGCAGTCGAAAGATATTTTGAAAAATGCTTTGCTGCAATTTGATGGAACTTTGATAATTGTTTCACACGACAGGGATTTTTTGCAGGGACTTACAAATAAAGTATTTGAGTTCAAAAATAAGAACATTAAAGAGTATTCCGGAGATATTTATGATTACCTTAATTCAAGAAATCTGGAATCGTTAAAAGAACTTGAAGTTTTTGCGAAAGAAAAAAGACTATCCGGCAAGAAAGAAAATAAAACTGACAATAAAATAAAATGGGAGCAAAGTAAAGAGCTTGACAAGAAGATCAGAAAAGTTACAAAGCAGATTAATAATTCCGAATCAAAAATTGAGAAACTTGAAAATGAGATTGCTGAAATAGATTCCATTTTATCGAACCCTGAGAAAAACAACGAACTGATTTCCTCCGGCGAAATTTATAAAAATTATGATGAGTTAAAAACCCACCTTAGTTCTGAAATGAATAAATGGGAAGATTTGCAAGTTGAACTTGAAGGTCTTGAAATGGAGTAGTGGAGTAATGGAATAATGAGTCCACTCCGAAAAGTGCTTTGGGCTAAAGCCCTTATGTTTGTTTAGGTGTTTATATCCACGTCCTAAAGGACGTGGCAATTCAAAAGTTATTGCAATTCGATGAATTACCCTGCCATTTATGGCAGGGGTAAAAAAATTATACAGAAGAAAATGGACTTTAGTCCATAATAAATTGCTTTTCGGAGTGACCTCAATAATGGAATAATGGAAATAATGGAAATATATTAATTACCATCAATTACAACCAATTACCACTATCAGTATTTCCTCACCATAAGTTTTTCTGCAAGAGAGCGTAATTCAAGTTTTTTATTATCTTCAATATTAATATTATCAAGATGATAAAAAGCTTTTTGCGAATATTTAGTTATTTCTTCTTCGGCAAGTTCTCTTACCTTAAGTTTATTATAAATTTCTTTTACAGTTTTTACTTTTGTTGTGTCATCAATACTTTTGTCATTAAAATATTTTGTTATTGATAATAATGTTTCACCTTCAGCAAGTTCAAATGATTTTAGGTACAGGAATGTTTTTTTATTAGTAATAATATCGCCGCCGGTTTTTTTCCCGAATTCTGATTCATCACCAAAAATATCAAGAATATCATCTCTTAATTGAAAAGCAATTCCGAGATTTATTCCAAAATCATAGATTTTTTCTGCTTCTTCTTTAGGTGCTTTGGCAATACTGGCTCCTGTTTTTAAGCTAGCTCCAATAAGAACAGCAGTTTTAAGCATGATCATTTTAGTGTAATCTGCTATAGAAACATCTTTTTGAGTTTCGTAATTAAGATCAAATTGTTGACCTTCACAAACCTCAATAGCTGATTTATTAAATATTTCCAGAATTTCGCGAAGGTTGTCAACTTTGGCTTTGCAAATATATTTGTAAGCAAGTGCGAACATTGTATCTCCCGAGAGAATTGCAATATTTGTATCCCATTTTTTATAAACTGATGGTTTTCCACGCCGGATAGGTGCTTTATCCATTATATCATCGTGAAGCAGAGTGAAGTTGTGAAATACTTCAATCCCGATAGCAGGATATATTGCATCTTCGATATTGCCTCCAAAAAGATCGCAAGCCATTAAAGCTAAAACAGGACGTAATCTTTTTCCTCCTAAAGAGAGTGTGTATAAAATAGGTTTGTAAATTTCATCAGGTGCAAAATCAAGTTTTTCTTCTGAAAGTTTGGTTTGAATTTTATTTAATAAAAAATCAAATGTGTACATGTTTTTTTGGTTCTGTGTAAAAAGTTATGTTACTAATTGAGTGCCTAAAGTTTGGAGTGCCTAAAATGACTAAAGTTATAATGAAAGCTCAGCAAATAGAGGCTAATGCCCATTATTTAATAATTTTCAGCAAATAATCCCCATATCCACTTTTAAGTAATGGTTGAGCTAATTTTTTCAATTGCTCTTTATTAATAAAACTTTTATAATAGGCAATCTCTTCGATGCAACCAATTTTTAATCCTTGTCTTTTTTCAATTACCTCAACATATTGCGATGCTTCTAATAATGACTCAAAAGTACCTGTGTCGAGCCATGCAGTACCACGACCTATAATACCTACGTGTAGTTTTCCTTTTTCGAGATAATGTTTGTTTACATCAGTAATTTCGTATTCACCTCTTGCACTTGGTTTAATGTTTTTTGCAACTTCAACAACAGAATTATCATAGAAATATAATCCGGGAACAGCATAATTTGATTTTGGCTGTTTGGGTTTTTCTTCAATGGAAATTGCATTGTTGTTTTCGTCAAATTCAACAACACCATATCTTTCAGGGTCGTTAACGTGGTAGGCAAAAACAACTCCGCCTTGAGGGTCGTTATTTTCCATCAGAAGGTTTTGTAAACCGCTACCGTAAAAAATATTATCACCGAGAATAAGTGCAACTTTATCGTTTCCGATAAATTCTTCACCAATAACAAACGCTTGAGCAAGCCCGTTTGGAATTTCCTGTACAGCATAACTGAATTTGCATCCGAGACTTGTTCCATCTCCTAACAAACTTTCAAATTTTGGAGTATCTTCGGGAGTGGAAATAATGAGAATCTCCGAAATGCCTGCCATCATCAAAATTGATAATGGATAATAGATCATTGGTTTATCGTAAATAGGCATTAGTTGTTTACTGACTGCTAACGTTAGTGGGTGTAAACGGGTTCCGGCTCCTCCGGCTAATATTATTCCTTTCATCTGGTTATGTTTTATAATTTATACAAGTATATGAAAAATAATGGTCATAATATAATTTAATAGTTCTATTGTTATTTAATCATTTACGCATTTAATCATTTAATCCATTACGCATTAAATTTGTAGTAGCACCAATTTTTATCAGGCAGATCCTCTTGTGTCAATTTCAAGATCATTCAGCTCAATGTCTATTTCTTCATCAAAAATTTCAAGAAATGGTTCTTTGAAACTTTTCGTTGTAATCCATTTATCTAATGATAACAATAAAGATGGAAGTATAAATAAATTTGATAATAAAGCAACTACTAAAGTAAAAGAGATTAAATATCCCATTGCAACAGTTCCGCCAAATGATGACAACGTAAAAATGATAAATCCGAAAAATAAAACTACTGAAGAATAAATCATGCTATAGCCTGTTTCTCCCAAGGCATCATAAACAGATTTTCTGATATTCCAGTTATTGAGTTTTAAATGCAAACGGTATCGTGAAAGAAAATGTATTGCATTATCAACAGAAATCCCCAGTGCGATACTAAATATTAATATTGTGGAAGGTTTAATGGGAATGTTAAAATAACCCATCATTCCTGCAGTCATTAATTGTGGGATAAGGTTAGGTATTAGCGAGATCAAGATCATTCTTGCTGATGTGAACAGCATAACCATCAAAATTGAAATAACCAATAAAGCCAAAAGTAAACTGGTTGTTAAATTTTTGACAAGATAATTAGTTCCTTTTAAAAATACTACGCTGGTACCGGTAATTTTTACATCAAATTTAGATGGAGGAAACAATTTGTTGATTTTCGGTCTGAGGTCATCTTTAATTCTCTCAATTTCATTAGTTCCGATATTTGCCATTTGAACACTGATACGGGTAATTTGCAAATTTGTATCAACAAATGAATTAAGTATTGATTTTTTATTGCTTTCAAGTTTTGGAACATAAGACAAAATAAAGTTCTTTTCCTGGTTATTTGGTAAGCTGTACATTTCAGGATTTCCATTATAAAAAGCTTGTTTCGAAAATTTAACTACTTCAGCTACAGATAATGACCTTGAAAATTCCGGATATTCAGAAAGAATTTTTTGAAGTTTTTCTATTCTGTTTATTGTTGAAAGTTTTAAAACTCCTTTAGGTTTTTTTGTGTCTATAGATATTTCAAAAGGCATGACCCCCTTAAAATGTTTTTCTATAAACATCAGATCAACATACATAGGATCTTTTTGAGGTATATCATCAACAATATTACCGGTAGTTTTAAGTTTAGTTATTCCTATTATTCCAAAGGTGATGATTATGATAGTAATAATGTAAATTAAACTTCTGTAATTGGCAACAATAAAAATTATTTTGTTAATTATTTTTTTTACAGGACTTTTCTCAATATGCTTAATGTGTCTTTTTTTGGGTTTGCCCAGATAGGAGGAAAATATTGGTATTAGAAAAAGTGTGAGCAAATAGGCAAACATTATGCAAATCGAAGCAATCACACCAAATTCTACAAGCATGTTGTTTCCTGTAATGATAAAAGCAGCAAAACCGGCGGCAGTTGTAGCATTTGTAAGTAGATTAGCATTTCCTATCCTTTGCACCATGCGTGATAGTGCTTTTATTTTATTACCATGATTTTTGAACTCATCATGATATTTATTTAAAAGAAAGATACAGTTTTCAACAACAATAATTATTAACAAAGGTGGTAAAATTCCTGTTAAAATGGTAATCTCGTATCCGAAAAGTGAAGTTAATCCAAAAACCCATACAACATTAATAAGTATAATTACTATTGTGAAAAATACCGATTTTATTGATTTGAAAAAAACAAGCAGGATTACAGCAGAAACAAATAGTGCAGCAATTATGAAAAATATCAATTCGCGCCGTATTTTTTCAGATGTAATAGTACGTATATAAGGTAAACCTGAATAATGTACTTCTATATCAAAATCTTGTGCAAATTTTTCAACCGTATCTTTTAGTTCATGAACAAGACCTTCTCTGCTTTTGGTATTTAATTTGTTTTTATCAAGTGTAACAGCCATCAGATATACATTCGTGGCTTTATTATATAGTAATTTATCGTAAAATGGTAAAGAGTAAATTACATTTTTCAGGCTGTCGAGTTCCTTCTGGCTTTTGGGTTTTTCTTCGATAACCTTTTTGAAATCAAATTTTTTCAGGCTATCGTTTTTTATCAACTGATAAAGTTTAGTAATTGATACAATTCCTTCAACACCTTCAATATTATTTATTTTGTTTGTAAGATCGTAAAATCCATTGAATTTATTAAGTGTAAATAGTTCATCGTCGTGAACTGCAATAAAAAACACACTTCCATCTTCACCAAAAGTTTTTTTAAAATTTTGGTATTCAATACTTGTTGTATCATGTGCAGGTAGCATCTTTGCCATTTCATACGACAATTGCACATCAAGAGCCTTATAACCGAAAAATGCGGTTATTAACCCAATTATAATTAAATTTAATAATCTATTTCGTAATATTAGTCTGACTAAATACGTCCACATACTTTTGTAAAAATCTTAAATGCTGATTGTTTTTTCAGCATTAGTTTGCAAATGTACACTTTGACATTAAATGTTTTACAAATTTTTTAGAAAATCTTAAAAGAAGTTTTACTTTTGAGGGAGAAATGAATGATTAAATGATTAAATGCGTAAATGATTAAATAAAAACATAGTATAAAATGAAGAAGTTTGTATTAATTTTAATGATTCCGTTTTTGATAATCTCTTGCAGTTCGCCAAAAAAAATGATTATTGAAAAAGATTACAATGCCTCAATTGCTAAACTTGTAAAAAAACTAAAGATCATTCCCGATAATCAAAAAAACATACAAATGCTTTCTGCAGAGCTTGCAATAGCTGATAAAACTGATCTGGAGAAAATTAAAGAATTAAGAATTTCGGGACAGCCTGATATCTGGCATGAAATATTTGTCCGGTATTTTCAATTAAAACGCAGACAGGATCTTGTGGGAAAATTACCTGCAAATGTTCTTGAAAAAATTAATTTCAAAAAACGGGATTATTCACAAGATATGAAAACTGCCCGAATGCAATCTGCAAATTATTTATATGTCATTTCAAAAATTTTATTAGAAAATGGAGATGATTCAAGTTGTAAGCCGGCAAGCGAAAATTTGTTTAAAATATTATCCTTGTATGAGGATTTTCGTGATGTTGATAAGCTTATACGGAGATCTTTAATTTACGGAAGTAAAAATGTTTTGTATCGTTTTTATAATAAATCAAAAAAAATATTGCCTAATTATCAGAAAGAATATCTTAGATTGGTAGAAATAACCGAAAATAGTTTTTTTAATTTTGATAATAATGTAGTGCCGGAAACAGAATATGATCTTTCGATTGTTGTTAATGTTGATCGAATAAATATTTCGTCCGGAACTTCTTCCGAAAATTCGTATTATGTGAGTAAAGGAACAAAAGAAAAAGCTACAAAATACAGGTGTAAAGTTATTGAAACTGATCAGGAAAAATCCGTTTTGATCTCAGGTGTTATTGAATATCATGATAATATTAATTTAAAGCAAGTTTACTCAAAACCCTTTACTGTAAAAACAAATTTTAAGTATAAATACGCAAGATTAAAAGGTGATGAACTTGCTTGTTCTCCGAAGATAATCGAACTTGCAAAAAAGAAAAAAATTATTTTTCCATCTGATAATAAAATGCTTGAGGATGCAGTTGTGAAACTGAAAATACTTGTTGAGACTTTGATTTTAGCTGATTAGTTAAATAAAATATCATTGAACATGAATATAAAAAACAAGAAAATACTATTTGTTGACACAGTACATCCATTGATAGAAAAGGAATTCATTGAAATGGGATTTTGTTGCGAGCATTTTTCTGAAAATACAAAAGAGGAACTGGGTTTAATAGTTCATAGGCATTTTGGATTGATAATAAGAAGTAAATTAAAGATTGACAATTATATCCTTGAAAAAGCCAAAGAATTAAAATTTATTGGCAGGGTAGGAGCAGGAATGGAAAATATTGACGTTGACCTTGCCGAAAAGATGGGTGTCAAATGTTTTAATTCTCCCGAAGGAAATCGCGATGCAGTTGGTGAACAGACTATCGGCATGTTACTTTCGATGTTGAATAATTTGTATGTTGCAGATAAACAAGTAAGGCAGGGAAAATGGATAAGAGAGGGCAATCGGGGAACCGAGATAAAAGGAAAAACTTTTGGAATAATCGGTTATGGAAATATGGGAAGTGCAGTAGCTCAAAAACTTAATAGTTTTGGTGCAGATGTCATTGCTTATGATAAATACAAATTTGATTATTCTGATGAATACGTGAGAGAATGTACTCTTGACGAAGTATTTGAAAAATCAGACATTGTAAGTACGCACGTTCCTCTTACCGATGAAACCCATTATATGGTTGATGATAGATTTCTGAGTAATTTCAAGAAAAACATTTTCTTTATAAATACTTCACGCGGGAAAGTGGTGAAAACAAGTGATTTGGTTAAGAATATACAATCAGGGAAAATTAAGGGAGCAGCTTTGGATGTACTTGAATACGAAGACATATCTTACGAAAATCTTGTAAAAGAAAATTTACCTGATGCCTTTAAATTTCTTATTAATTCCGACAAAGTAATTTTATCTCCTCACATAGCCGGCTGGACTTTTGAATCGAAATACAAATTAGCTAAGGTGTTGGTTGATAAGATTAGAGAGGCGTTTGTGATTTGTTAAAAGAGACAGATATTTTTGCAGCAAATTTGGTATAAAACTAAAACTTTAGGCATTTTAGGCACTCCAAACTTTAGGCACTCAAAAACCTCACCAATTAAGAATTTTCCTGAAATCATATTTCTCAGGGTCATCAACATATTGTTTGGCGTCCTCGTAATCTGCTTCGGATAAATATTGAAGTCCGTCTTCAAAAACAATTGCAGCTTTTTGTGAATTTATATTTACCAAACGTGGTTTAACTTTTCCGTTTTCGTCTGCAACATCTTTTAAATATAAAGGAGCAATATCTCCTTTTGCATCGGCTGTAACCATACATCCTGTAATTCCTTTGTCGAACAGGCGTTTAACACCCATCCCTAAAAGGGCGCAGTACATTAAATCAAAAGCGATAGGTTTTACACAACGTATTTCATAGCCAAGCTCAACAGGACGGCTTTTAACATTAATATTCAACTTTTTAAGTTTTCGTTGTAACAGCATATTAAAAATATGTGCTTTACTTACATTGCCAAGTTCGGGATGTCCGTGGTCATCGTAAGTAAAATTAATATCAGTTGACTTAATTTCTTCATCTGTCATAAAATGAAAAACTCCCTCGCTGATTATTGCAACACCGTAGTCAATTCCCAATAATTTCCTTTTCAGGATTGCTGAAATTACAAGATTTGTGATTTTTTCAAAAGTAATATCGGTTTTGTTGAACATCTCGGGAATTATTATCATTGGGTAATGACATGCACCACCAATTCCGAAAGCCAGATGTCCGGCTTCTCTTCCCATTGCAGAAACTACAAACCAGTTGCCGCTTGTACGGGCATCTTCATATACCGTTGATGCTATATTTACTCCTGCTTCTTTTGCCGAGTGATACCCGAAAGTAGGCTGACCTTCTTCAAGTGGTAGATCATTGTCAATTGTTTTTGGAACATGAATGTTTTGGATTTTTACATTATTTTTTTCAAGATATTTTGAAATTCTGTTTGCCGTTGAAGCAGTGTCATCTCCACCAATAGTTACTAAGAGTTTTACATTATTATCAGTAAAAAATTTAGTACTGAATTCAGTATCCTTTGGTTTGTGTCTGCTCATTTGTAAAGCTGATCCGCCTTGTTTTAAAATTTTATCTGCATATTGAAAATCAATATTGATAAAATCAGGTTTTTCGGCGAACAGACTTTTATATCCTCCATTTAATCCTATTACTCTGTATTCGTTTTTTAGAAAAACTTTTGAAACAGAACTTACAACTGTGTTGATTCCGGGAGCTGGTCCTCCACCACAAAGAATGGCAATTGATTCTTTCATTTTGAATTTATTTGTTGAATTTTTTTGAACTGCAAAGATAATAATATATAATCATAAATCCGCAAGCGGATTCCATTTGGACACTAATTTCACTAATTAACACTAATTTTATATCACCAAAATAGATGAACGATTTTCTGTTTAATGCACTCATTACATTACACTAATAAAAATACTTGCGGATTTATGGTATAAGTTGTTTTTTTGTCTGTAGGACAAACATTATTGTAGAAAATGATAAAACATTTAATATGTAAAAACCGTGTAGCGGTTTCATTATTATTTTACTTCTTTGTAATTTTGCCGATTACTTTTAAAAAACCCAAAAATTTTGAATTCTAAGCAATTAAGAGAAAATTTCTATCAAAGACCGAAAATACAACATTTGATTTCCGGAATTAATGACCCTGTTCATAAAAGATTTCAGTTGAAAGGATTGGCGGGTTCTTCAAGGTCATTGCTTGCTTCTGCAGTTTTTGATAAAACAAGTGGAATTCATCTTTTTATTCTTCCCGACAAGGAAACAGCAGCTTATTTTTATAATGATATGGAAAGTTTATATGAAGAAAAATCACTGAATTATTCCAAAAAAAAGATATTGTTTTTTCCAACTTCATACAAGCGTCCTTATGAAATTGAAACACTTGATGGCATAAATATTTTGCTTCGCACCGAAGTATTGAACAGAATTACAACTGCTAACCGAAAAACTGCTGTTGTTACATATTCCGAAGCGCTTTGCGAAAAAGTAGTTACCAAAAAATACCTTAAAGAAAACACCTTTAAAATAAAAACCGGAGAGAATTTATCTATTGATGATGTTATTGATAAGCTATTGGATTTTGATTTTGATATGGTTGATTTTGTTGCTGATCCGGGTCAGTTTTCGCTTCGAGGCGGGATAATTGATATTTTTTCTTTTTCGAATGATTATCCTTTCCGTATTGAGTTTTTTGGTGATGAAGTGGAATCAATAAGAGCTTTTGATCCGGGTGATCAACTTTCGTTGAATAAACTTTCAAATATAAATATTGTTCCAAATGTACAAGACAGAGATATTTCGGAAGAAAAAGAATCTGTTGTAAAATTATTGCCGAAAAATACTCTTATCTGGATTGATGATATAAAATTTTCAATAGATAAAATTGAAAATGAATTTGAAAAAGCCCGGAATAGTTTTGACAGGCTTGGTGATAAAATTGAAAATAAAAAACCTGCCGGGTTTTTTATTGACGGGGAAACTTTTTATAAATCTTTAAAGGATATAAAAACGGTTGAGTTTGGAAAGCAGTTTTATTTTACAAATGTTTATTCATATAATTTTGATATAATTCCACAGCCTGTTTTCAATAAAAATTTCGAGCTTTTGATCAGAGACCTTCAGGTGAAAACCAAAGAAAAATATACAAATATTATTTTCTCTGACAATCCTAAACAAATCGAAAGACTAAATTCTATTTTCGAAGACATTCAACAAAATAATGGATTGAATCGCGAAATTGATTTCTCACCTTTGTATTTATCGCTTCACGAAGGTTTTATTGACAGAGAGGAAAAGTTAACTTGTTATACCGACCATCAGATATTCGATCGTTATCATCGTTTTTATCTGAAAGACCGTTTTAGTAAAAAAGAATCGGTTACACTAAAAGAAATTTATGGTCTTAAACCCGGCGATTATGTAACTCATATCGACCACGGAGTTGGGCAATTCGGTGGTTTAGAGAAAATCGAAAATAATGGAAGACAGCAAGAAGCCATAAGATTGATCTATAAAAATAATGATCTTTTATATGTCAGTATTCATTCATTGCATCGTATTGCCAAATTTGTAAGCAAGGAAGGAACTGTCCCGAAACTCAGTAAGCTGGGATCAAATGCATGGGAAAAGCTAAAAAGCAAAACAAAGAAAAAGGTCAAGGATATTGCTAAAGATCTTATAAAATTATATGCTCAGCGAAAATCTGTAAAGGGTATTCAATGTTCTCCTGATACTTATTTGCAACACGAATTGGAAGCTTCATTTATTTACGAAGACACTCCCGATCAGTTAAAAGCTACCGTTGATGTAAAATTTGATCTTGAAAAAACATATCCAATGGACAGGCTGATTTGTGGTGATGTTGGTTTTGGAAAAACTGAAATTGCTATCAGAGCGGCATTTAAAGTTGTTTCGGAAAGTAAGCAAGTGGCACTTTTAGTTCCAACTACAATTCTTGCTTTGCAGCATTATAAAACTTTTTCTGAGCGTTTGCGTGAGTTTCCCGTTAAGGTGGATTACATAAGCAGATTTAAAAGTCATAAACAACAACAACAAACATTGAAAGAACTCAAAGAAGGGAAAATTGATATTTTAATTGGGACTCATCGTATTGTAAGTAAAGATATTGAGTTTAAAGATTTGGGATTATTGATAATTGATGAAGAACAAAAATTTGGTGTTTCGCTCAAAGAAAAACTGAAACAATTCAAAGTAAATGTTGATACTTTAACACTCACCGCAACACCGATACCAAGGACTTTACAATTTTCGCTGATGGGTGCTCGCGACCTTTCGATAATAAATACCCCTCCACCAAACCGTTATCCTGTTCAAACAGAGATACGTGCATTTAGCGAAGATGTGATACACGACGGGATAATGTACGAGATTGCAAGGGGTGGACAAGTGTTTTTTGTGCATAACAGAGTAAAGAATATTATGGATGTTCAGCACATGATAAACAGGTTTACCCCCGGTGTAAAAGTTGCTGTTGCACACGGACAAATGGAAGGACGCAGGCTTGAAAAGATTATGATTGATTTTATAAATGGAGATTTTGATGTGCTGCTTGCAACAACTATTATCGAATCGGGACTTGATATTCCGAATGTAAATACAATTTTTATCAATGGAGCTCAGAATTACGGTTTAAGCGATCTTCATCAGTTAAGAGGCAGGGTAGGAAGATCCAATAAAAAAGCATTTTGTTATTTGATTGCTCCACCACTTTCAACTTTAACTAATGAAGCTCGAAAAAGATTGAAAGCTATTGAGGAGTATTCTGATCTTGGAAGCGGATTTAATATTGCGATGCGAGATCTTGATATTCGCGGTGCAGGAAATATTTTGGGTGCTGAGCAAAGCGGGTTTATTTCCGAAATAGGTTTTGATACTTATCATAAAATTCTTAATGAAGCCATCCTCGAACTTAAAGAAACTGAGTTTAAAGATGTTTTTAGTGATGATAAAAAAGAAAAAAGAAAGGAATTTGTTAAAGATTGCATAATCGAAACTGACTTCGAAATTTTAATACCTGACGAATATATCAGCAATATTGCAGAGCGACTAAATTTGTATAAAGAGCTTGGTAATATTGAATCAGAAGATAAATTGAATGAATTTAAAGATAATCTTAACGATCGTTTTGGTACTGTACCTTCACAAACTTTGGAATTGATAAACACAATAAGACTCCGATGGCTTGCCAAAAAAATTGGATTTGAAAAAATAATTTTGAAGAACAAACGATTTACCGGATATTTTGTCAGTAATCAGGAATCGCCGTATTATCAATCTACGGTTTTTTCTTCGGTTTTACGATTTGTACAAAATAACCCGGGGAATTGCCGAATGCGTGAAAATAAAAATAAACTGACATTAAGTTTTCAAAATATTTTCTCTGTTGATGATGCACTGCGGGTTTTGGAAGGTGTAACGGTGGAAACAAAGATTCTTTAATTTCCAATTTCCAATTTCCAATTTTATTACTCTTACTTTTTTATTTTTACTACCTTTGCTCCCTGAAAATTTATATTAATATTTACAAACCAAAAACCTATAATTATGAAAAAAATTTTACTCTTCATCTTTTCCGTATTTATGATGTTGTTCGTTACAGCACAAGATGATTGTACCGAGATTTTTATTTCCGAATATGTTGAAGGTTCGGGAAATAACAAAGCAATAGAATTATATAATCCAACAAATGCTATTGTTGATTTAACACCTTATCAATTAGTGAGATATGCAAATGGTGAAGCTGTTCCTAACGGAGTTCAGTTGGCTGGTGGTTTCATTCAGCCAAAAAGTACTTATGTTATTGTTCTTGATAAAAGAGTCCCTGGTGGAACAGGATATGAACAACCTGTTGACTCTGCTTTAATGCTTTTAGCCGATACTTTTCTTTGTCCGATTTATGACGAAAATAAAATGATGTATTTTAATGGGAATGATGCTGTTACTCTTGAAAAAAATGATGGAACAATTGTAGATATTTTTGCTATAGTTGGACCTCCTGATACTGATAATGGTTGGACTAACATAACTGACACAACTATTACATGGAATAATCAAGGTACACCGGAAGATTATACAATTGTTGATTATGGAGTTGGACCACTATTTTGGTTATCATGGACAAAGGATCATACTTTAATAAGAAAACCGGAAGTTTCGTACGGAGTAACAGAAAACCCTGATGTTTTTATTGTAACAATGCAATGGGATTCACTTCCTCAAAATACATTTGATAGTCTCGGAGCTCATTTTTGTGATTGTAATACTTTTGGTATTTCAGATATTGAAAATGATATTAATGTAGTTTTTTATCCAAATCCTGTTACCAATGGAAAACTTACTATTGATTCAGATTATAAAATGAAAAAAATTGAAATTTTCAATATTCTTGGAAAAGCAGTACTCAATAAAAATTATCAGTCCGGTTTAAAAAATACTGTAATTGATCTAAATAAATTTGAAAGCAGTATTTATTTTGTGAATGTTACTTTTGAGAATAATAAGACTATAATTAAAAAGATTGTTGTTAGATAAATATTGATATATAATAGAATGATATATATTATGAAATTAGAAATTGGAAATTTGGTCTTCTTTCTAATTTCCAATTTCTAATTTCTAATTTCTAATTTCGGGTTTATAAAAATGCAAGCAATTAAAAAAATAATATACACATGAAAGCCAGAATATTTCTTTTTCTGTTATTATTTTCAACTACAAGTATTTTTGCACAAACAGGAACGATAAAGGGGAAGATCACAGACAAAAATAATGGAGAACCTCTTATAGGAGTGAATGTTGTTTATGGTCCCGGTAAAGGCACTGTTACAGATTTAAACGGAATTTATTTACTGCAATTAGAATATGGTGAATACGAATTAACTATTTCTTATGTTGGTTTTGAAAAAGAAACTAAATCTGTTATTCTCAATTTACCTTCGATAACTGTAGATTTTCAGTTGATATATAAAACCCTTACCGAAATTGAAGTTTTTGGAGATATTGCAAAAACAAGAGAAACACCGGTTGCATTTTCAACAATAGAAACAAAAAAATTCGAAGAAGAACTTGCGTCACAGGATATTCCTTTAATTTTAAATTCTACACCCGGAGTTTATGCTACGCAACAAGGTGGAGGAGATGGAGATTCAAGAATTAATATTCGTGGCTTTAACCAGCGAAATGTGGCGGTAATGCTTGATGGTATTCCGGTTAACGATATGGAAAACGGTTGGGTTTATTGGTCTAACTGGTTTGGATTGGATGTAGTGATGCGTAAAACACAAGTACAAAGAGGTTTGGGGGCATCAAAACTTGCAATTCCCTCGGTAGGTGGAACAATCAACTTGCAAACAAAAGGAATTGGAGCAAAAAAAAGGATTGTTGTTAAACAAGAAGTAGGAGACAACGGTTATTTGAGATCTTCCTTTGGGATTACTTCAGGGCAACTGAAAAATGGTTGGGGAATCACTGCTGCCGGTTCTTACAAAAGAGGAAACGGTTGGGTGGATATGGCATGGACTAAAGGTTGGTTTTATTTTTTACGAATTGATAAAAATCTTGGAAATCATAGATTAAGTTTAAAAGCTATGGGTGCTCCTCAAAGTCATGGACAACGTTCTTATAAAAAACCAATATCTGTATTTGATTCTTCGTATGCTGTAAGCCATGGGGTAAAATATGAGGATTTTATTTCTAAAATGTTAGTTGATTTCGGAAGAAAATATAATCCAAATTGGGGAGTAATTGACAGATATACTCTGGATGGCGAAGGAAACAAAATTAGTAATGGAATCGAAGAACTAAACGAAAAAATGAATTTTTATCATAAACCAATGTTTAGTATCAGTGATTTTTGGAATGTAAATAAGAAATTATATATTTCGAATATTGCTTACCTCTCAATTGGAAGTGGTGGAGGAACGGGTTTGAAAAGCAAGCCTGATATTCTTCCAGATGGTCAGGTGGATTTTCAAAAAATTTATGATGCAAATTATAATGGTATTTCTTCTCCTGATGCTACAGTGTTTTTACGAGCTTCAATAAATAATCATTTCTGGTATGGATTATTATCAACTTTTAGTTATAAGATAAATGATAAATTTACTTTTTCAGGAGGTCTTGATTTAAGAAATTATAAAGGTGAGCATTACAGGGAAATTTATGATTTGCTTGGTGGTGAATATTCTACGGTTGATAGTGAAAATGACAATGAGCTATCTGATAAAAAGAAATATGTTGGAGACATAATTGGTTATCATAATGATGGATTGGTAACATGGGGGGGCTTATTTGGTCAGCTTGAATATAAAAACGGTAAACTTACTGCATTTGTTAATCTTACAGCTTCGTATTGCGGGTACAAACGAATTGATTATTTTAAACCCAAAGTTTTGAATTTAAGCGATACTACTTTTAATATTTCTTATAATACAAGCATTGAATATAATGATGTAACTTATGATAGAAACTCACCGGGATTAGAGGCTAATACTACTTCATGGAAATGGATTCCCGGGGGAACAATTAAAGGAGGTGTTAACTATAATCTTAATGAAAACATGAATGTTTTTACAAATATTGGTTATATTTCAAAAGCTCCGCGTTTTAATAATGTTTATGATTATAGCAATATGCTTTTTAGAGAAATTAAAAATGAAGAAGTAAAAGCGTTTGAAATAGGCTATAGTTATTATAATTCAGACGTGACTTTTAATTTTAACGCATATATTACAAATTGGAAAAACAAACCGGCTGACGGAGCAAGAACAATAATGATTGATGATGAACCATACAAAGTAAATATTAACGGAATGGATGCTCTACATAAAGGAGTGGAATTGGAATTTGCATGGAAGATATTTGATAATCTGATGTTCGAAAGTTTACTTTCTGTGGGAGATTGGAAATGGTTATCTGCTGATTCAGCAAGACTGTATGATGATAATTTAAACCTGAAAGATGTTGTCTATTTTGATGCTGCCGGAATATTTGTGGGAGATGCCGCTCAATTTCAAAACAGGGAAAGTATCAGATGGGAGATAATTAAAGACTTGTATTTTAAAGGTGCATTTACTTATTTTGGTAAACATTATTCCGATTTTGACCCTCTTGATCTTGATCCTGAAAAAAATGAATGGGCTTTTAATGAAGATGGCAGCCCAAAACAATCATGGAAAATTCCTGATTATTATCTTGTTGATTTACATGTTGGTTACGGATTTAAACTAAAAGATGTTAAGCTAAATCTTCGTGCAAGTATTTTGAATTTGCTTGATGAAACTTATATTTCCGATGCCGATAATAATGATAAATATTCAGGACAGGGTTTTAATGGCTTTGATGCCAGATCAGCGGCTGTTTTCTTTGGATTAGGACGGCGATATAATATTTCATTGCAGTTGTCTTTTTAGGAAATGGATTAATGCTTAAATGCTTAAATGATAAAATGCTTGAATGATAAAATGATAAAATCAATCATAATTGAAAATTATAACAGAAAAAAAATATAAAAATGAAAAAATTACTTTTATTAATTGTGTTAGGATTTTGGATGATGCAATCTTATGCTCAGCCAACTGGTTATTATAACGGAGCTGAAAATTTGACTGGTGATGACTTGAAAACTGCTTTGAACGATATTATCAAGGATCATGTAGAATTTTCATATTTTGCTGCAAAAAC
>DAOVNY010000037.1 GCA_030630005.1 Bacteroidales bacterium
CTAATAGAAGAAACACAAAATACTTCACCAAGACCTAATTGATAAAACTCACTGGCATTACTAATCAATTTGTTATTATCAACTTTATTTGCAACGAGAAAGACTTTTTTGTTAGTCTTTCTTAACTCTTTTGCAACATCTTCGTCCATACCTGTGATACCTTCTTTCACATCAACAAGAAAAATAATTGCGTCGGCTTCTTCGATAGCAAGGTTTACCTGAGATCTTATTTCTTCTTCAAAAATATCATCAGAACCAACAACATAACCACCGGTATCAATTACCGAAAATTCTTTTCCATTCCAATGACTTTTGCCATAATGCCTGTCGCGTGTAACACCGCTTGTTTGTTCGACAATTGCCTGACGACTTTCAACCAAACGATTGAACAATGTTGATTTTCCAACATTTGGTCTTCCAACTATAGCGAGAATATTTCCCATTATAAATAAATATTTTGAACTTAAAGGATTCCGTTTGCAAAATTACTATTCATATCCGAATCTTTTCAAGTTTGAGTCACTATTTCTCCAATCTTTATTTACTTTAACCGTTAACTGTAGATAAATTTGTTTTCCAAAGAAATCCTCAAGGTCTTTTCTGGCTTCTACACCAACTCTTTTTAAAGCCATTCCCTGATGACCAATTAAAATTGCTTTCTGTGTTTCGCGACTCACATAAATAAATGTAGTGATCCTGATTATTTTCTCTTCTTCTTTAAATGTGTCAACCGCCACTTCAACCGAATATGGAATTTCTTTCTTATAATAGAGAAGAATTTTTTCTCTGATAATTTCAGTAACAAAAAATCGCTCAGGTTTATCTGTTAGTTGATCCTTTGAATAATAAGCCGGACTCTCAGGCAAATATTCCAATATTTTATCAAATACAAGTTCAATATTAAATTTTTTTAAAGCAGAAACAGGAATGATATTATTTTTATCCACTTGTTTCGACCATTTTTCCATTAACAAGTTAACTTTTTCCTGATTAGATAAATCAATTTTGTTGATTAATACAAGGACTTGAATATTCGATTTCTTAAGATCATTTAATATCTCAGAATAATCATTTTCTTCATCAACCTCAGTCATCAGGAGTACAATATCAGCATCGACAAGAGCCGTATTTACATATTTCATCATTGCTTCCTGAAGCTTGTAATTGGGCTTGATTATTCCCGGAGTATCAGAATAAACAATTTGAAAATCCTCTCCACTAACAATTCCCATAATTCTGTGGCGTGTAGTTTGTACTTTTGATGTAATGATCGAAAGTTTTTCTCCTACAAGAGAATTCATCAATGTTGATTTTCCTACATTAGGTTTCCCGATAATATTAACAAATCCGGCTTTATGTGACATTTATTAGAATTTTAATATAAATATTTGCACAGCAAAGAAACAAAATATATCTTTGCACTCGCATTGAAAAAAGAAGATTTCTTTAAAATATATTGCGGGGTGGAGCAGTGGTAGCTCGGGCGTACGCCAGGTCGGTGGTTCGAGCTAATAGAAAAAGAAATATTAAAATATATTGCGGGGTGGAGCAGTGGTAGCTCGTTGGGCTCATAACCCAAAGGTCGTAAGTTCGAATCTTACCCCCGCTACAACTAAAAATTATATAGTGGTAGCTCGGGCGTACGCCAGGTCGTAAGTTCAAATCTTCCCCCACTACAATTGAAATGCCTCCAAGAAGAAGGCTTTTTTTATTCAATTAATTCTTTTTCTCATGCATTTTGTTTATGTACTCTATTCTTTAAAAGACCATCGTTTATACAAAGGTTCAACTTCTAATATCCAAAAACGGTTAATAAGACATAATTCCGGTGGCAGCACTTCTACTGCTAAACGAAAACCTTTTGTTCTGGTTCACATTGAACAATTTGAAAACAAATCAGATTCTTTGAAAAGAGAAAATTTTCTTAAAACTCTCGAAGGTGGTGCCGGACTGATTAAATATTTGAAAAGCAAAAATATTCTTGATGATGATAATAAATTGAATATTATGGGGTAGCTCGGGCGTACGCCAGGTCGTAAGTTCAAATCTTACCCCCGCTACAACGAAGCTTCCAAACGGAGGCTTTTTTATTTACAAATTTACTCTTTTGATTATGTACTTGGGTTTTTAAATTCTGACAAAAAATTAAGCCTTATAACCGGGAAAAATGTTATAAGGCTTGTTGTCTTTAAAAAGGAAGGAAAGCTGTGATACAAGACTTATCACAGTATTTAGTGAACTTATTTAACCAAATTACAAGAAGAAGGATTGCTTGTTAATTACACTAAAGAGTTTAAGGTTACTATCAGAATTTTGTTCAAAGAAATAGATTTTTTCTTTTTTCTTAAAAACGCTATAGTCAACGTTAGCAACAGGATTAGGTTTTAATCCTTCATCCTGTATTTCTTTAATAGAGTAGATTTTATCAATTTCCATAGTAGTAGTTATTTTAGTTTAAAATCGTAAAATTTATTTTAGTTTTATTTTATAACCATCTTTTTTACAAATTGGACAATCTGAATTTTTGATTATTGAAATATAACCACACCGATCACATTTGTAATATTTATAGTATTTCTGTTGTTCAGAACTATCTTGATTAAGTTTTAAAGCAAATTTCATTTATATTAAATAACTTTTGTGAGTACATCATTTGCAATGTTTGTGCCAATAATTATAAAAAGCATAAAATCAATAAGTTGAAACTCGTACATTTTTACAGTAACGTTCTAAATAAAAATAAATGTTTAAAGAATATATCTCACATAGTTAGTAAAAGTCTGATATTCAATAAAAGATTAATGTTATTGGTAATAATCCAAATAAGGATAGTGTTTACGATTTCGGAGACAATAAATAGCAAATGTTTTATTTTCGGATATTATATCCAATAAAATTCAAAATTGTATAAATATTATTTTAAAGATAATCGTTTTGTTGTATTCGGTTTTTGTTAAATAAATTATAATAATGCCAGCCGATAGCTATAAAATGAACTTTGATAGAACGGAATCTCATCTGAAGTAAATATTTAAAAAATCTGTAAGGAGTTGAAATAAATGTGATGTAAATTATACTGATAAATACATTGAAAGACGAGAAGTTTCTACGAATGAGTAAAAGCCTGTTTCTCGTTTGCCAATATGCTTGTAATGCACTGGCTTTACCAACCGAAATACTTTCTTTATGGTAAATCAGTGATTCCGGAACAAAATATATTTTATATCCGGCTTTTCTTATTCTTTCTTGCCAGTCAAGTTCTTCGTAATATAAAAAAAAGAATTCAGCCATTAGCCCCACATCCTCACAAATTTTTCTTGAGGTCATCATTGCAGCTCCTGAAGCAAACGAAGTAGAGCATACTTTATCAAATTGCCCTTTGTCTTTTTGTCCGTATCCGATAAAATAACTCGTTGCTGTATATTTTGTCATTGGCGTAGCTCCGGCATATTGTATAATCTCCGGTTTATAATAAAACCTGACTTTTGAGCCTACCATTCCGATTTTCTGATCATTTTCCATCTTTTGCACTAAGGGTTCGAGAAAACCAGGGTCAACTTCTGTGTCGTTATTCAACATCATGAAATATTTTCCTTTAGCAGTTCTTATCCCAAGATTATTTCCGCCGGCAAAACCAAGATTTTCTTTACTGATAATCAGTTTAACTTCAGGAAATTGCTTATTGATCTCTTTTGTTGGGTCTTCTTTAGAAGCATTATCAACAATAATTACTTCATAATTTGGATACGTGATCTTACGTAATGATTTAAGAAAATCAAAGGTAACTTCGAATTGATTATAATTTACTGAAATTATTGAAACTAATGGAAAATTATTTGATGACATATATTTGTTTTATTTTTAAACAATGCAAATATAGAAAAATTAATTCTGTACAATAATGTAATTTTTTTTATAAGTTTGTGTAAATTTATAATCGTTTGTAATTATCAATTTTAGTATAATTTTATTGTTATGTTTGAATTTAGTAAATATTCGTACAGTAGCGAAGATGATTTAAAGTTAAGGATTAGTAAGATATTAAATAAATCTTTTGAAGATATCAATAAAAAAGAAACTTTGAGATTGATTTTAAGTTTTATTGATCTTACAACTCTTGAGGGTTCTGATACTGATAAAAAAGTAAAACAGCTTTGTGAAAAGGCATTATCCTTTAAAGAAAAACACAAGACAATACCCGATGTTGCGGCAGTTTGTGTTTATCCTACATTAGTAAAAGTTGCCAGAGATAATTTAAAAAACTCAGAAATTTTAGTAGCATCTGTTGCAGGAGCATTTCCAAGTGGGCAATCACCAATTTCAATAAAAGTTGAAGAAGTAAAATATGCAATAGAACAAGGAGCCGACGAAATTGATATGGTAATTTCGAGAGGGAAACTGATTGAGGGAAAATTTGATATTGTTTTTGATGAAATTGCTGCTATAAAAAATGTTTGCAATAATATCCATCTTAAAGTTATTCTCGAAACCGGAGAGCTTCAAACAATCGAAAATATAAGGAAAGCCGGTGAATTGGCTATTAATGCAGGTGCCGATTTTATTAAAACTTCTACAGGTAAAATAAATCCTGCTGCTACCGAAACAGCTTTTGTAATTATGCTTGATACCATTAAAGAATATTATGAAGAAACAGGTAAAATGATAGGTGTTAAACCTGCCGGAGGAATCCGTGAATCTGAGGAGGCTTTGAGATATTTTTGTCTTGTTAAAAAAATATTAGGCGAAAAATGGCTTAATAATAAATATTTCCGAATTGGTGCAAGTAGTCTCGCTGATAATGTTATTAATGATATTATGAAGTTTCTGTAATTTAATTCTTTAATTATGATAAGTACAAAAAGTCTTTCAGTATTTCTTTTAATATTTTTTATTTTTAGTGGAATATCTTGTGATCCTGTTGATAATGATAATGTTGAACCTGATGATCCGCGTGATGTATTTATTGGTTCATGGAGTGTTAACGAAACTTGTTCGAAAAGTAATTATACCGTAGTGATTTCAAAAGACCAGTATAATACCAGTCAGGTTTTATTAAATAATTTTGCAAATCCCAATATGGGTGATCATGCTGTTGGAATAGTAACAACAAACAAAATTACTCTTGATCCTTCACAAAAAATAGGAAATAACTGGACTGTTTCGGGTACAGGAAATCATATTAATAAAAATTTGATCGAGTGGTCTTTTTTGCTTGAAATAGCCGGAACACAGGAAAGTTGCGTAGCAGATTATACAAGGTAAATTAGTTTTCAACCGATGTAGTTTCTTTTTTTATTTCTTTTTTTATTCTTTCGAGTTCTTTCAATACGTTTTTGTAGATATTGTCAAGCTGTTTTTCGTGTTTATAGTAATACTCAAGACTTTCATCAAATTGTTTTTTAGAAATATTATGTTTTTTAAAAACATAATCAAAATATTGATTGGAATATAACTTAAATTTTTCTCCTTTGCCTCGTTTATATTTTAAGGCAGCTTCAGCTATATGAATATCAACAAGAACTTTGTCCATTTGTTCAGCCGAAATAATATATTCCGGAACTTGATCTTGTTTTTCTTTGTTTTCGACTTTGCAAGCTGAAAAACACAGAAATAAAATAAATACTAAAAATAAATATTTCATAATTACATCCCAACTTCTGACAAAAATTTAATTCTTATCAATCGTATTTCATCTTCTGTAAATTCACCTTCTCCAAGTTCTTCAAGGGCGTCCTCTACCGAATCGGATTCAGCTTCACTAAAATACTCAAATATTTCTTCCTGATGAAATTCATCAACATACTCATTGATATAATAATTGATGTCAACCTTGGTTCCTGAAGTAACAATTCTTTCAATTTCAGTAAGAAGTTCTTCAAGGGTAAGATCTTTTGCATGTGCAATATCTTCCAGAGGTAATTTCCTGTCAATATTTTTTATAATATAAACTTTAAGACCTGATTTATTGATTACTGATTTTACCACCAAATCCATTGGTCTGATAATCTCATTTTCTTCAACATATTGGGAGATAAGCTCAATAAAAGGCTCACCGTATTTTATTGCTTTACCAGTACCAACACCTGTTATTTGGTTCAATTCATCCATAGTAGTTGGATATTGAATTGCCATATCTTCGAGCGATGGATCTTGAAAGATTACAAAAGGAGGAAGTTTTTCGTCTTTCGAAATATCTTTACGTAAGTCTTTGAGAAGAATAAAAAGTGTATTATCGGTAGAACTTGTTTTATGTTGACCAATGTCGAAAAAATCATCCTCATCAGGATTATCATAATCATGATCTTTAGCAAATAATATCGAATAAGGTTTTTTAATGAATTTTTTTCCTTCGGGTGTTATTTTTAATACTCCGTAAGTTTCAATATCCTTTATCAGGAAACGTTTGATCAGAGCATGCCTTATTACTGCATTCCAAAATTTATCATCATAATCCATGCCTTGTCCGAATTGTGGAATTTTATGATGTTTAACGGCTCTGATTGTTCCGGAATTTTTCCCGACAAGGATATTTTCAATATGTTTTGATTTAAAAAGTTGTTTGACTTGAAGAACTGTTTCAAGTACAAGTTTAATATGATCTTTGCCTTCGAATTTTTCTTTTGGATGAAGACAATTATCACATGCACCACAGTTTTCTTTGGTATATTTTTCGCCAAAATAATGTAGTAATAAACGATGCCGACATACTGATGATTCAGCATAAGCAACGGTTTCAAGTAAAAGTTCTTTGGCAATTTCTTGTTCGGCAACAGGTTTGCCTTTCATGAATTTTTCAAGTTTTTGTATGTCGTCATAACTGTAAAATGTAATGCAATTACCTTCGCCATCGTCTCTTCCGGCACGACCGGTTTCCTGATAATAGCTTTCTATACTTTTAGGAATGTCATGATGTATTACAAAACGAATATCGGGTTTATCAATCCCCATTCCAAATGCAATTGTAGCAACAATAACATCAGAATTTTCCATCAAAAAATTATCCTGATTATTTCTCCGTGTAGCTGCATCCAGTCCGGCATGATAAGGAAGTGCTTTTATTCCGTTAACCTGAAGAGTTTCTGCAACTTCTTCAACTTTTTTTCTGCTCAGGCAATAAACAATACCCGATTTTCCTGATTGACCTTTAATATATTTGATGATATCTTTGATAACATTCTTTGTCTTTGGTCTTACCTCATAATAAAGATTAGGACGATCAAAAGAAGATTTAAATACGTCAGCATCAGGTATGCCAAGATTTTTTTGAATATCCTGCTGAACTTTCAATGTAGCTGTGGCAGTTAAAGCCATTATAGGTACGTTTTGCCCGATTGTATTTATTATTGGTCTGATGTTCCTGTATTCAGGTCTGAAGTCATGTCCCCATTCCGAAATACAATGTGCTTCATCAATAGCATAAAAATTTATTTTAATAGTTTTTAATAATTCAATATTTTCTTTTTTTGTTAATGATTCCGGAGCTACATAAAGTAATTTTGTTTTTCCTTGTATCAAATCGGTTTTCACCTCAATAATTTCAGTTTTTGAAAGAGAAGAATTTAAAACATGGGCAATTCCTTTTTCTGCACCAAAACTTCGTATGGCATCAACCTGGTTTTTCATTAATGCTATAAGTGGAGATATTATTATTGCTATTCCCTCATTTATTAAAGCAGGAAGTTGGTAACACATAGATTTACCACCTCCTGTGGGCATAATGATAAAAGTGTCTTTTTCTTCAAAAACACTTTCAATGATTTTTTCCTGATTTCCTTTGAAACTTTCAAATCCAAATATCTTATTCAATTGTTCTTTGAGAGAATACTTATTTGCATCAGTCATTTTTCTTACATCTAAAATTTTAAATAAATTTGTATTAAATTTATAAGTTAATTGCAACTAAAATTAATAAAAATTATTATAACAACTAAAATATTTAATAATGTTTATTCGTATTAATACAAATTTAGCATTATAAATATCAATTAATACAAATTTAAAAAAAATATTTTGAAAAATCCAATTGAAATAAAAAAAATAGCTCAAAAAACTATAAATTCTGAAGCTTTTGCAGTCAAAGAACTTAATAAGTCAATTAATGATGATTTTACCAAATGTGTTGAATTGATTTATAACTCAAGCGGAAGAGTTGTCATTACCGGGATTGGAAAAAGTGCAATTATTGCCACAAAAATAGTATCTACCTTTAATTCAACCGGAACACCGGCAATCTTTATGCACGCCGCTGACGCTATTCATGGTGATTTAGGTATCATACAAAGTGATGATATTGTTATTTGTATTTCTAAAAGTGGTGAAACCCCTGAAATAAAAATTTTAATTCCTTTACTGAAATCCAGAGGAAATAAACTTATTGCAATTGCCGGAAATATGAATTCATATCTTGCAAAACAAGTGGATTATTGTCTTGATACAAGCGTTGCAAAAGAAGCTTGTCCTAATAATTTGGCACCAACCTCCAGTACTACTGCTCAATTAGTTATGGGCGATGCACTTGCTGTTTGCCTCCTCGAATGTAAAGGGTTTACCGAAAAAGATTTTGCAAAATATCATCCCGGTGGTACTTTAGGAAAAAAATTGTATCTGAGAGCTTCAGATATTTATGTTCACAACGAAAAACCTTATGTTGATATTAATGAAAATATTAATGAAGTTATTCTTGAAATATCCTCAAAACGTCTGGGAGCAACCGTTGTGCTTGAAAATAATAAAATAGTTGGAATAATTACTGATGGTGATTTGAGAAGAATGCTTCAAAATAATCCGGATATTTCAAATTTGAAAGCAGTTAATATTATGTCGGAAAACCCCAAAATAATTCAGAAAGATGAATTACTTGTTGAAATTCTTAACATGATGCGACAAAATAATATTACTCAAGTGCCTGTTTGCTCAGGAGATAAATATTTGGGTATTGTGCATTTACACGATATTTTGAAAGAAGGAATCTTGTGAGAGATTTTAGATTTGAGAATTTAGATTTGAGATTTGGGAAGAAATTGAGAATAATATGAAATAGTAAATTGAAGATAATTTTAGTATTAGATGGGAAATAGGGGAAATAATGGGAATATGGGGAATAATGGAACTGTTTTTTCCAGTTTTCCAATACTCCATTATTCCAATATTCCATTATTCCAAATTAGAAATATTTCTTACTTTTGATTCATTAATTTTTACTTATGATTTTAAGAACCGAAAAAATTGTTAAAAAATACAGACTCCGAACTGTTGTTAAAGAAGTTTCAATTAAAGTAGAGCAGGGAGAAATAGTTGGACTTCTGGGACCAAATGGTGCAGGAAAAACAACCTCTTTTTATATAATGGTTGGATTGATAAAACCATTAAGCGGCAAAGTTTTTCTTGATGATGAAGATATTACTAAAGAGCCAATGTATCGGAGAGCTCAAAAAGGAATTGGATACCTTGCTCAAGAAGCATCCGTTTTCCGGCATTTAAGTGTTGAAGATAATCTTAAAGCAGTTCTTGAATTTACCAAATATTCTAAAGCTGAACAAAAATACAGGCTGGAATCTTTGATTGATGAATTTGGATTGCAACAGGTGCGAAATAGTAAAGGCATTACTTTGTCGGGGGGCGAACGCCGCCGGACTGAAATAGCACGTGCACTCGCTGTTGATCCGAAATTTATTTTACTTGATGAGCCATTTGCCGGAGTCGATCCCATTGCCGTTGAAGATATTCAATCTATTGTTTCAAAACTTAAAGAAAAAAATATTGGAGTGCTGATAACCGATCATAATGTTCATGAAACTTTGAGTATTACCGATCGCTCTTATTTATTGTTTGAAGGCTCAATATTAAAATCAGGAACTTCTGATGAACTGGCACAAGATGAACATGTAAGAAAAGTTTACCTCGGAGAGAATTTTGAGTTAAGAAGGTAACTGGTTGCTTCTTAAAAGCCACTAATCAGTAGTAATTTTAAAGATAATTTTTATGATCTGTGAATCTGTGGCAAATTTTATTTATTCAATCTCCCAAAAACTGAAAACAAAATATAAAGGATTATTATCATCGGGATTGCCAAAAACTGAAAGATCACGAGAAGTCCGGCACAAATCAATAAAAAAACAAAACGTAATTGATTTTCTTTCCATTTAAGGGTTTTGAATTTTAAAGCGAACATCGGGATTTTTGAGATCAGCAGATATGATGAAATAACGCACAAAGCAAGCAAAAACCATGTATTGTAAACTATTTCGTTAATCCATACATAATTAAATAAATTCAAATCAGCAATTATTGGCAGCGATGCGATAAAAATTGCATTTGCCGGCACAGGCAATCCGACGAATGAATCGCTTTGATTTACGTCAAGGTTGAATTTTGCCAAACGTATTGCCGAAAAGGCAGGAATTAAAAATGCCGCGATTACCAAAAATTGAAACGCAGAATTGTCCGGGGCATTGATAAAATTGCTTTTTAGAAGTAAATGATAAACTATCATCCCGGGTGCAACGCCAAAAGAAACAACATCAGCGAGAGAATCCAATTGTTCTCCGATAGGAGTTTTAGCTTTTAAAATCCGCGCAAAAGTTCCGTCAAGGAAATCAAAAATTGCTGCTATAAAAATAAAAATTGCTGCTTTAAAAAAATCATTGTTAAAAACAGATACTATTGAAAAACATCCTGCTGTCAAATTCAGGATAGTAATAAAATTTGGTATGTTTTGTTTGATCTTCATTTTTTATAATTTGAAAAATTTGATAAGAAAGCCAAAATAATCAAAATTAATAAAGTGGTTATAAAAAATATTATTTATTTAAGTTTTTTACTTTTGTGAACACATTTTTTTATCTGAATAAAATTTCATGTTTGATTATAAAAATATTGATATTTCTGATTATAATTATTCCTTACCTCAGGAAAGGATTGCAAAATTCCCTTTGGAAACAAGGGATACATCAAAATTACTAATTTATAAAAACGGAAAAGTCGGACATTCTGATTTTTTTAAAATTGATGAATATCTTCCCGAAAATGCTTTTTTGGTGTTTAACGAAACAAAAGTTATTCAGGCAAGAATGATCTTTAGGAAAAGTACAGGTGCAAGTATCGAAATTTTTATTCTCGAAGCTGTAGAACCGGTATCTGAAATTCAATCTGCTTTTCAGCAAACTTCCGGTGTTGTTTGGAAATGTTTTGTAGGAAATTCAAAACGATGGAAATCAGGAGTGCTGGAAAAAGAGTTTCCTCATAATGGAAAAATTTGCAAAATTTATATTGAAAGGATTGAAAGATCGGGAAATTCTTCACTTGTAAAGTTTACATGGCATCCCGAAGAAATTACTTTTTCTGAAATTATTGAAAAAGCAGGATTGGTCCCATTACCTCCGTATTTAAACAGAGAAGCCGTTGATTCTGATAAAGAAAGATATCAAACTGTTTATGCAAAAAACGAAGGCTCGGTAGCTGCACCCACAGCCGGTTTCCATTTTACTGATACAGTATTCAAAAAACTTAAAAACAGAAATATCCCTTTCGGGAAAATTAATTTGCATGTTGGGGCAGGAACTTTTAAACCAGTAATAGCTGAAAAAATCTCAGGTCATATAATGCACTTTGAAAAAATTTCTATTGATATTTCTTTAATAAAAAAAATACTGAAAAATATTGATGGAAATATAATCCCCGTTGGGACTACAAGTGTAAGAACTTTGGAAAGTTTATACTGGTATGGCGTAAAATTGATCGTTGACAAGCAAAACGAAAAAACTCTTTTTATCGAACAATGGGATCCTTACAATAAAAAATATAATATTGATTTGCCGGTGAAGGAGGTGCTTAATTATTTGATTGAGTTTATGGAAAAAAATAATCTTTCCGAAATAAACGGCATCACACAATTAATGATAGTTCCGGGATATAAATATCGTATCATTAAAGGAATGGTTACAAATTTTCATCAACCTCAAAGTACACTTTTACTGCTTGTGGCTGCGTTTATTGGTGATGATTGGGAAAAAGTTTATAACTATGCTCTCGAAAATGATTTTCGTTTTTTGAGTTATGGGGATAGTTGCTTGTTTTTGTGATTTGGTGCTTCATTTCAAAATTTGTTTGAATTTATTGACAAACATTAATTATATACAATGAATAATAGTATTGAAAAAATATCTAATAATAATTCTGAATTTAATAAACTTGATTCAATTTGGCTAAAAGCTGCAATTGTTGGTGGTTTGTGGGCATCCGTAGAAATTATTTTAGGAAGCTTTTTGCATAATTTACGTATTCCTTTTTCAGGTTCAATATTAGCATCTTTTGGAATAATCATTCTTGTTTCTTTTAATAGAATATGGCAATTAAATGGTTTGATCTGGCGTGCAGGACTGATATGTGCATTAATGAAGTCTGTTTCTCCAAGTGCAATTATTTTTGGTCCGATGATAAGTATATTTGCTGAGGCAATTTTATTAGAGATTGCAATTTTTGTTTTTGGAAAGAATCTTTTAGGATATATTATTGGTGGAAGCATGAGCCTTCTTAGTGTTTTAGCGTATAAGATCGCATATCTTCTTATTTTTTATGGTTATAATATCGTAAATATATTTTTGAATATTTTTGAATTTGCAACTGAAAAAATAAGTATTCCCAATGCTGATCCATGGGTGTTTATTCTTGTTTTGGTATTGATTTATGTGGCGATTGGAACAATTGCTGCCTCTTTAGGTTTTTACATCGGGAAATTATCAAGGAGTTTCAAAAAACAACAAATAACTGATGATCTTGAAAAAAATAAAATGGATACTCTTTTCCCGGTTAATGAAAAACAAAAGTTTTCACTTGGATTTTTCAGCCTTCATATAATTGCCATTCCTTTAGGACTTTATCTGATTCAAAATGTTGTTTATTATTTTTCATTTCCGGTTGTCTTGATTTATGTTAGTTTTTGTATTTATTATTATAGGCAGAATTTAAAACGATTAAAAAAGCCAATATTCTGGGGACAACTTGTTATTATTACAATCCTTGCCGGGATGTTCTGGAAAAACACTAACCTTTCATTTACTAACTTCAGTGCCGAAGGTTTAATGATTGGAATAAAAATGGATTTCCGTGCTATTTTAATTGTTATTTGTTTTTCGGTATTAAGTGTTGAACTCCGAAATCCGGTAATTAAAGGTTTTTTATTTAAGAAAGGTTTTCGACAGTTATATTTATCTCTTTCGTTGGCATTTAGTGCTTTGCCAATAATGATTGGAAATACAAAAAATACATCTGAATTTTTCAGAAACCCGATACGATCAATTGCACAGATTCTGGCTAATTCTGAAATATGGCTTCAAAAGTTTGAAAATCAAATTAATGAAATGAATAAATAATATTATTCTTGAAACAACAGTTTTATTGATGACGTTTTTATATTTTTGGTTAAAAATTTGAAATAATAATGACTGAAGAAACATCCACAAAAAAACCGAATAAAAAACCGAAAGAAAATGAAATGTCTTTCTGGGAGCATCTTGAAGAATTAAGATGGCATATTCTCAGATCAATTCTTGCGGTATTAGTTCTTGCAATTGTTGCTTTTTTAAATAGGAATATCATTTTTGATATGATAATTCTTGCTCCGAAAGATTCGGGATTTATTACAAACCGCTTGCTCTGTCAATTGGCTGATTTGGTATCTGTTAAAGCCTTGTGTATTGATAATTTGGCGTTAAAAATTATTAATATAAAAATGTCGGGTCAATTTATGACCCACATGTACATTTCATTTGTAGCCGGAATTATTGTTGCTTTTCCTTATATCCTTGCCGAAATTTGGGGATTTATCCGACCGGCATTATTGCCAAATGAGAAAAAAAATTCAGGTGGTGCTGTGTTTGTTTGTTCACTATTATTTATTAGCGGGGTTTTATTTAGTTATTTCTTAATAGTTCCACTTACCGTTAATTTCCTTGGAACCTACCAAGTAAGTGATTTTGTTCAGAATACGATTTCGCTTAATTCTTATATAAGTACTGTTGTTTCGGTTACTTTTTCGGTTGGCTTGGTTTTCGAGCTTCCTGTTTTTGTTTATTTCCTGACAAAAGTTGGGATTGTTACTC
>DAOVNY010000030.1 GCA_030630005.1 Bacteroidales bacterium
AATTGTATTATTAATAAATTGCCCCACCCCAAATAAAGTTATGAAAACCTGAATCAGGAGCATTTTTTCCTATTAATGCGTATTTTTTTAAACCAATATTTTCGGCTCTGTTTTTCAATATTTTTAAATCATGTGCCGAAGCTGTTTCTTTAACTTCAAAAGCAGTAGAGCCATCTAAAATAAAATCTATTTCCTGCCCTGTTCTTTTTGCATAGTAGCGAATTTCACCCTTTTCTGATAATTGATTTGCTACGGTATTTTCAAATAAAGCACCACTATTTATTTTACCCAAAATATTCAGCAATCCACTATCTGAGAAATACAATTTGTTTTGAAGTGCTATTTCTCTATCCGGATTGCTTACAAAAGCCGGTACGAGTTTAATAAAAAATGTGCTTTCAAGAAATAATAAATACTCTTTTACTTTGTGTCTGTTAATTCCCGAAATTCCGGATATTTTTGAGTAATCAATTTTACTTCCTACCCTTGCTGAAAATAATTTCAAAAGTTTATATATTTCATTTGCTTTTTTAAAGTCAGCAAGAAACTTGATGTCAAGATTGATATATGAGTTATAAATATCTTTTAATAAAGCTATTTTGTCATCATTATTTTTAGCAAGAACCACCTCGGGGAACCCTCCATAATTAACATATTCATCATAATAAACGTTTAATTTATTTATTAAATGAGGATTTGTTGAGCTTAAATCAAATTCAGGTAAATTGACATTTATATTTTTGAACCTTAATAATTCATCAAAGCTTAATGGCCAAAGTTCATATATTCTTTTTCTTCCTGCCAGACTCTCGCTAAAAGTATTTTTCATGTAAAACGAACTTGACCCCGTTATCAAAAATTTAACATCATAAGTGTCGTAAATAAATTTTATTACACTTGTGATATTAGGTACAAGCTGAATTTCGTCCAAAGCAATATATGCTTTTTGACTGAAATCAATACCTTCAATTTCAAGTGATTTAATAATTTCACCATAATTTTCACCTAAAAATATATTTCGATATTCTATTCGTTCAAGATCTAAATATATCTTATTTTTATTCTTGATTTTATCAAGAAGATATTTGATTGTTGTAGTTTTTCCAACTCTACGCAAACCGGTAATAGCAATTATTTGTTTGATATTTAATGCTTTTGTTAACTCGTGGTATTTGTTTCTTACAATCATTTATTTATAAATTTTTTTCAAAGATAATAAAAAACCTACTATTTGTCAAATAAAATTACAAATAGTAATACTATTTGTCGAAAATAATTACAAATAGTAGCTTTTGTTAATTTATGAAACAAAAATTCTTCAATATTTTTACTTTAAAGATTTGGAGGATTTTCTTTGATTTACACCCTCAATCTAAAACCAATATAAATAAACTTTTCATTAAATGAAAGTCGATCTTGTTTAACTTATCCTAATTAATATTTTGTACTTTTGTGCTAAATTTTGAAAAAATCACAGAGAACTAATTTATAGTCTTAAAAATCAATATTATATGGAAAAGAAGAAAAAATTTATAACATGTGAAGGTAACTATGCTACATCATATATTGCATATATGTTTAGTGAAGTTGCTGCCATTTATCCAATCACTCCTTCATCAGATATGGCTGAATACATTGATCAATGGGCTGCCAATGGACAAAAAAATATTTTTGGAGAAACTGTTAAAGTTTCCGAAATGCAATCGGAAGGTGGTGCATCGGGTGCTATGCACGGAGCCTTACAGGCAGGTGCTTTAGCAAGTACTTTTACTGCTTCGCAGGGGTTGTTGCTGATGATACCAAATATGTATAAAATGTCCGGTGAATTATTACCCGCAGTATTTCACGTTAGCGCACGAAGTCTTGCTGCTCAGGCACTTTCAATTTTTGGCGACCATAGCGATGTTATGAGTGTACGCCAGGCAGGTTTTGCAATGCTTGCAACAGGTAGTACTCAGGAAATTATGGACATTGCCGGAGTTGCTCACTTGACTGCAATAAAGACAAGAATTCCTTTCTTGCATTTTTTCGATGGTTTCAGAACATCTCACGAGATTCAAAAAGTAGAAGCTATGGATCAGGATGAAATGGCTAAATTAGTTGATTATGAAGCTCTCCAAAAATTTAGAGACAATGCATTAAATTCAGATCATCCTGTAACTCGCGGTACTGCTCAAAATCCTGATATTTATTTCCAGTCAAGAGAAGCTGCTGCAAAGTTTTATGATGATATCCCTGATATTGTTGATGAGTATATGCAGGAAATGAAAAGAATAACAGGAAGAGAATACCATCCTTTCACTTATTATGGTGCCGAAGATGCTGAAAACATTGTAATTGCAATGGGTTCGATAACTGAAACAATAAAAGAAGTTGTTGATTATAAAAATGCCCGTGGTGAAAAAATTGGTTTATTAACAGTTCATCTTTACAGACCATTTTCTGAAAAATATTTTATGAAAGCTTGTCCCGAAACAGTAAAAAGAATTACTGTTCTTGACAGAACAAAAGAAATCGGTGCTAACGGCGAACCATTATATCTTGACGTAAGAGATTTATTCTACGGCGAAGAAGATGCTCCAATGATCATTGGTGGACGTTATGGATTGAGTTCAAAAAATACTACACCTGCAATGATGATTTCAGTATTTGATAATCTTGCATCAGATAATCCTAAAAACCGTTTTACTGTTGGAATTGATGATGATGTTAAACATACTTCATTACCAATACTTCCCGAAATTAGTGTCGCTCCTGAAGGAACTTTCGAAGCTAAGTTTTATGGACTTGGTGCTGACGGTACTGTCGGTGCAAATAAAAATTCTATTAAAATTATTGGTGGATCAACTGATAAATATTGTCAGGCTTATTTTGCTTATGATTCTAAGAAATCAGGCGGGATTACTGTTTCTCACTTAAGATTTGGTGACAATCCTATTCGCTCCCCTTATCTTGTTGGAACTCCCGATTTTGTTGCTTGCCACGTTTCTGCATATCTCGATAAGTATGATATGCTTAAAGGATTGAAAAAAGGTGGTACTTTTTTACTGAATAGTATCTGGGATGCAGAAGAAACAAAAGACAGGCTCCCTGATCACATGAAGAAATATCTTGCCGAAAATAATATTTCAATGTATATTATTAATGCAACCATAATAGCCGAAGAAATTGGTCTTGGAAATAGAACAAATACTATTATGCAATCGGCTTTCTTTAAAGTTGCTGAAGTAATTCCTTATAAAGATGCAGTTAATGAAATGAAAGTTGCAATTAAAAAATCTTATGGTAAAAAAGGTGAGAATATTGTAAATATGAACTACGCTGCTGTTGATAATGGTGGTGCTATTGTTAAAGTTGATATTCCTGAAGAATGGAAAAATATTATTCTTAGAGAAGAAAAAGAAGAAAAAGATTTACCTGATTTTATTAAAAATGTAGCTGATCCTATCAACTTTTTAAAAGGTGATGATCTTCCGGTAAGTGCATTTACCGATCGTGAAGACGGTACTTTTCCTGCCGGAACTACTGCTTATGAAAAACGTGGTGTTGCGGTAAATGTTCCTGAATGGGATGCTGATAATTGTATTCAGTGTAATCAATGTTCTTATGTTTGTCCTCATGCTGCGATTCGTCCTTTCCTTTTAACTGATGATGAAGCTGCAAATGTTCCTGAAGGTACTAAAACTATTCAGGGTGTTGGTGCAACTAAAAAATACAAATTCAAAATACAAGTTAGTGTTCTTGATTGTACGGGATGTGGTAGTTGTGTTGAGGTTTGTCCTTCAAAAACAAAATCATTGGTTCTGAAGCCAATTGGTTCTCAGCTTGATGAAGTTGACAGATGGAATTACATGCACGAAAAAGTTGGTTATAAAGATGATGTTGTTCCTAAAGATAAAACTGTTAAAAACAGCCAGTTTGCTCAACCTTTATTCGAGTTTTCCGGAGCTTGTGCCGGTTGCGGTGAAACGCCTTATATTAAAATTCTCACTCAATTATTTGGTGAAAGAATGATGATATCAAATGCAACCGGATGTTCTTCAATTTATGGTGGAGCTGCTCCTTCAACTCCTTATTGTCCAAGCCTGAAAAACGGTCACGGACCTGCATGGGCAAATTCATTATTCGAAGATAATGCCGAATACGGATATGGAATGGCTCTCGGAGTTTCCAAAATGAGAGAACGTCTTGTCGATAGAATGCAAAAAGCTATGAGTAAAGATTTTGCTGCTGAAACTAAAGAAGCAATGCAAGAATGGATTGATGGAAAAGACAATGCTGCTTTATCTGAAATAGCTTCAGAAAAAGTTATCAAAACTCTTAAAAAAGAAACTGATCCTTTGGCTGAAAACATTCTTAATTTAAAGCAATATCTTATTAAAAAATCGCAATGGGTTTTCGGTGGTGACGGCTGGGCTTATGATATTGGCTTTGGCGGGTTGGACCATGTTCTTGCTTCCGGCGCAGATGTAAATGTATTGGTTTTGGATACTGAGGTTTATTCAAATACGGGTGGACAAGCATCTAAATCTACTCCAACCGGTGCAGTTGCTAAATTTGCTGCCTCAGGTATGAAGGTTAGAAAAAAAGACCTTGGTGCAATGTTAATGACTTACGGTTATGTTTATGTTGCCCAGATTTCAATGGGTGCAAGTCAGTCTCAGGTTTTCAAAGCTGTAAAAGAAGCAGAAGCATATCCCGGTCCTTCATTAATTATTGCTTATTCCCCTTGTATTGCTCATGGTATAAAAGGTGGGCTGACAGGATCTCAGGCTGAAGAAAAATTTGCTGTCGAAGCTGGTTATTGGCATAATTATCGTTATAATCCTCTTCTTGAAAAAGAAGGTAAAAATCCATTCACTCTTGATTCGAAAGAACCTGATTGGAGTAAATTCCAGGATTTTCTGAACCATGAAGTAAGATATACTTCACTAATAAAAACATTCCCTGATGAAGCTAAAAGATTATTTAAAATAGCTGAAGAGGATGCTAAGTGGAGATATAATAATTATTTGAGAATGTCTAAAATGGACTTTTCAAAATAATTGAAAATAAATTTTAACTTTATAACCGGATTCGTTGGAGTCCGGTTTTTTGTTTTAAAACAAAATTATTATGAAAAAAAATACGAAATATTTCTTTCTTGTAATTTTCCTTGCCGGGATGATTTCGGGATGTACAATAAATCAAGAAAAACCCGAAAAAGCAGATAACGAACATCTTTTGTTGGCAACTTTGTTTCAACAAAAAGCAGCTGAAAAAAGAGCTTTGTCTTATCAGGCATTTAATATTGCTAAAATGATGCTTGACAGAGAAATGAAAAATTCCGGTTTAACAAAAAAACTTGCAGTTGTTGTTGATATTGACGAAACAGTTTTGGATAACAGCCCGTTTGAAGCAAAAAGTATTTTAGAAAATACCGATTACCCGAAATACTGGAATGAATGGTGCAAACTTGCAGATGCAAAACCACTTGCCGGTTCAGTTGAATTTCTTAATTATGCAAAATCAAAAGGTGTGGAAGTGTTTTATATTACAAATCGAAGAATAAAGCTTTTCGATGTAACATTAAAAAACCTTAAAGAGAAGGGTTTCCCTTTTGCTGATAAAGAACATCTTTTGATGAGAACCGACAAATCGAATAAAGAACCACGAAGAAATCTTGTAAGAGAAAACAATGAAATAGTTTTATTAATGGGAGACAATCTTGGTGATTTTATGAATATTTTTGATAATAAAAACATTGAAAAAAGATTTTCTTTGACCGATAGCCTGAAAAATGAATTTGGCAGAAAATTTATTGTATTACCTAATCCTATGTATGGAAGTTGGGTAAATGAACTTTTCGATAATAATTTCGACCTTTCGAAAGAAGAAAAGATAGAATTGTTTAAAGATCAGCTAATAGATTTTTAAACAATACAGAAAATACATATCAAGTAGTTGAAAATTTCCGGCGGGCAATTTTACTCACTTTATCATCAAAATGTACCATTATTTTATTTCTTTTCGTTTCATTTTGGCACTTTAGCTCGCTTGAATTCATAGCATGTTATGCACTTGCATTTTCTCTTCCTTTTTCAAGATACAACAATGAAAACATTATTATTCCAAGTAATGGAAAAAATAAAGCAGAGATACATGCTAATACTAAATATTTAAGTTTCTCTCTCCTGAAGTCAATTATTAATAAAATGATGGTAATTAATCTTATGAGATAATCAACATATCCTGGAATTGAGGTGACAAGAGTAAATGTCTCATGGTTATTAAAGTCAAATATTAAGTGTCTTACATAAAACCAAGGCATTCCAAATAATGAAGACACAATCATCAAGATTATATACTTATTTATCTTTTTTAGTAATTCAGTCATATAGTTAAATTGTTTCAGTTTTTCTCTTATTGTCTGCTGCAACAAATAGAAAGAATATAACTCCTATCAAACTTGAAAAAAATGTTATTATCAGGATTAAAGATGATTTAAATTTCAATTGTTTCATTTCTCTTGAAAGCAAAATCACAAATACAATATTCAATATATATTCAATCCCTCTTTCAAGATATTCTTTTCCTAATATTGAAGTTCCGCCATTTGGGAGTTCAGTCGTTAATAAATTTGGAAAAATTATTAATAGAATTGCAGTAGTTAATCTTGCTAAAATTATTGCAATGATTAATAGAATTACATATTTTTTTATTAATCTATTCATTGTTGTTTCTTCCAATTTTTAAACATGTGTATAATGTTTCGGCTATGGGTAGTGTGGGATTTAACTGCACAAACTTATCAAATCGGTAGACTGTTAAAAAATAGTGAATTACGTCCATGCCCACAATCCCAGCATTACCTATGAGCCATTATAGCTTTTGCTTTCTAATTCTCTATTTGAAACAACTTATTATCTTCCGACAATTCTACAATAAAGTATTCTTCCTTATTTAATTCATCAGGGAGTTTATCCTTTAGAATCGAAGCAACGAATTGAATTTCACTTTCATTAACAAGGTCTGCAATTTTAACAAGTTGATTGTCATGCATCAATTCTTTTTTGTCATTCAAAATAAAATGCATGCATGGAATATTTTCATTGTCTGCAAAAAACGTATATGCAATATCAAAACACGAAATTTCGCCTTGCTTTTTCCCAGAACTAAAATTAGTATTAAAAGCACTAAACTTATAAAGTCGTTGTCCTTTCTTGTTTTTTATTTTATCATATTTCAAAGCATATCTTTCATCATAAAGATGTTCAGAGACAGATGCAAAGTACTTATTAAATTTGTTTAATTGTAGTTTTACTGTACCCTCAAAATTATCCGAAAAAAGTTCTTCATCAATTGAATTTAGGCTTTTGTAATATGCTTCAAGATTGCTTTCAACTTCGTTTAATTGTTGAACAATATTTTCGTATTCTCCTTTTAATCTATATTTTTCATTTAATTCGCCAATTAAAATTTCGAGCTCTTCAAATGAATCACTTTTAGAAATGGTTAGAGATAATTCCGCTTCTTTCTTTAATAGAGCTCTTAAATCCTTATTGCGTTGTTCAATTTTTGATTCAATGGCAGGTAGTTCATTTGAAATAAACTTTTTCTTTTCTGAAATCATATTATCATGGTAGTAAACCATGTTCTCAAAGGACTTCTGAAGTTTACCTAAAACACTTGTTGCTTGTTGGTATATCTGTCTTAATTGTTCAATGTCAATATCTGAACTTGAAGCTACCAGCTCTGACAATGTTTCATTTATTAGTTCTCTTCTAATATTTAATTTACTAATTTCAGAACTAAGCTTATTGATACAGTATTTTAATTGATTCAATTTATCAAGGTCTGCTTCAAAATTTTCATTCAAATTCAACTTCGATTTTTTTATATTTAGTTCTTCTATTTCGCCTTCAATTAAAGATAATGTAGCTTCAAATGCAGATTTAGTTTGTACTTTTTCTAATCTTTTTCGGAAAGTATCTTCTTGTTTAATTTTACTAAGTAACTCTTGTTTGTTATTCCCTTCGGTAAACTCACAACCTAATAAAAATAGGTGTAAAGTTTCATACTCAGCATCAGAAGTATATCGGTCAAGTGTTTTAAGAGTATTATTTATGCTTAAATCTTTATATCGTATATTATGAGAGATTATTTGTCTAAGAGTTGGTTTATCCGCTATATGTTCCGGAAATAAGATTTCCGTTAATTTTGGTTCAAATTCATCTTCCGTAAGATTAGCACCATTTACTTTTCTAATCACTTTACTTTTAGCACTTAAAAAATTTCTTTCAATTACTAACTCTTGTGCATTTTCGTCATCAAGATTTTCTGTTAAACAGAGAGTAATTAGTATTTCTTTGTCAATTAAGTAATTCTTAACTAGAGCATAAACTTCTTTTTTATTTTCAGGGTCTTCCCAAATGTTTTTTTTATTTGCGCCAAAACAAAAATCAATAAGTTTTAAAACTGTCGTTTTTCCAACGCCATTGCCTGTGATTTTTCCTTCACTTTTGTCAACTATTAAATTTATTCCTTTTCTAAATTCTATATCTTGAATTACAGAAGACCCTCTTGAAATTGTTAGTGATTTTAAGAACATAATTCAACTCTCCCTTCTTTAACTTCTGCAATACTTGCTAGATACAACCAATCTAAGCACAAAATAAAAACAGGAAATGCCATTTCTTTAATTTGCTTAACTTCTTGATAAAGTCTAACTAAATCAATTCCACTTTTCTTTTGAAGTACTTGTAAGACAAGTGCACCATTATAGTAGATACTATTTTCAGGGTGAATATTATCAGGAAGTAGCATAGTTGTAATTCTCAGGATTATCAAAAATTTTGCATCGAATAAAAGCATCTACAACTAGGATGTCAATACATAATTCTAATTCATCAATAGGAATTTCAATAAAGTTTGAGCTTTCTAAAACTTTGTCCTTAACTTTTTCAATAACCGAAGAAAAAACTAAATCAGAATTTCCAATATTCTTAAGTTTAAGGTATTCTCTTTTGATAGATGCTAATACAGAATTACTTTTATTCGAACCTAACGTATCAAATTCAGAATATTTTTCATCGACTTTTTTATAATAAATACAATACTCATCAATTATACCTTTTGAATCTACTAAATCATTAAATGATATTTTTCTATCAATTTCAAAACTGTTAACAGATTCGCTTTGGTTCGCTTTATCCCAAGTTTCTTTTGATAGAATATTTATTACAGAGGCAAGATTAGTATCTAATTTAACGATATCAATTTCATTACCTAATTCACTTTGTATGAATTTATAAATATCCTTTTGTTTTGGTGCTTGTTCGCTTAAAATATCATTTAATACAGATACAATGTCGTAAATATCAGTCGCAGGTGTAAAAGAAAGAGAATAAGGATTTTTAAAAGTTTTCTTTCTTAATTCCGAAGCTTTTTTTGAGATAGAAATAAACTTGAATGAATAATTTCCATAGTTATGTAATATCTCTTTATTCAATGCAGATTCTACTTTTTGTTTTGTACAAGTAGTTGATACTTGAATTGCTATCCTATTGGTATGGTCTATCAAATCAATTGCTTCTACATTTTGAAGTCTTGAATTTAAATTTTCGAGCTTATATCCGTATAGTAGATTGAAGAAATGAAGATAGAAATTCTCTGAATGCAGGTGAATGTCAAGAAGATTCAGTTTTCCTCTTGTTTCAATTCTCCTTGCTAGAACATGAAGTTTCTCGTCTATATAATTAAAATAAGGATTCCTATTCATTTCATTTTAACATTTCATTGCAAATATACTCAATTTAATTTTAACTCAATCTTTCATTCGTAGCTTCTTTCAAGCATTGGCTATAACAGGCAGATGTATTCGCCTGTTATGATTTGATCAATAAAACTAATTAATTTCAAAAACAAAAGGAAGCCTCGCCTGCACACCCTTCATATCCGAAATTTCTTTTAAGTAGTTATAATACTGATAATGTTGACCAAGTTCGCTTTTTATCATCAAAGCTTTGGTATTTCCAAATATATCTTTTATCATTTGCTCGAAAGGATCTTTTTGTTTAGGAAGTTCAATTATCCTATAATCAGGAAGTTCAGCCATTTCAACAGCGGCAGCAATAGCATCTTCCATTCCACCCAATTCATCTATCAATCCGATACGTAATGCATCCACTCCGCTCCATACTCTTCCTTGTCCGATTTTGTTCACTTGTTCGGTTGTCATATTTCTTCCTTCGGCAACAAGTTCCAGAAATTCCTGATAAATCTTATCAACACCTTTTTGAATGATTTTTCTCTGGTAAGTTGTCAAAGGACGGTTTGCAGTTATGTAATCTGAATTTTCGTTTGTTTTAACGTTATCGTGGGTAATCCCAAGTTTGTTTTTATAGAAATCTTTAAGATTTGGAATAACTCCAAAAACACCAATAGATCCTGTAAGTGTAGTTGGGTCGGCAAATATTTTATCAGCAGAACAAGATATCCAGTAACCACCGGAAGCTGCAAGATTACCCATTGAAACAATAACAGGTTTTACTTTGCAAGTAAGTTCAACTTCCCTGCGAATAACTTCAGAAGCAAGTGCGCTTCCTCCCGGAGAATTGACACGAAAGACAACAGCTTTAATTTTATCATCTAATCTTGCTTTTCGAAGTGTTTTAGATATTTTTTCTGATCCTATCTCGCGTTCACCACCTTCGCCTCCGCCTATAGAGCCTATGGCATAAACCACAGCTACTTTATTTCTGCTACGTTTTTTTACTTCTTTTGTCGCAGGAGCATTAGTGTATTTTGTCATCTTTAATGAATTGATTTTATCATCTTCACCAATTCCAAGTTTAGTGCGGATCTCGGCAAGAACTTCATCTTTATACATTATTTTATCTATAAAATTATGTTTTAATGCTTGCTCGGCATCTGTGATATCAAGGTTGTCAGCAATAAGATTCAAATCATAGATCGAAATACCTCTCGTTTCGGAAATAGATTCAATTATTTTACCCCAGATTGAATTTACCAGAACCTGCATTTGTTCACGGTTAGCGTCACTCATTTTTTCGAGAATAAGAGGTTCAACAGCACTTTTAAATTTCCCGACCTTGATGATCTGAGCTTCAATATCCAATTTGTCAAGAGTTCCTTTTAAAAACATTATTTCGGCGTTTAAGCCTTTAAATAAAATATCACCATCAGGATTGAGTATTATCTCATCGGCTACTGTAGAAAGATAATATGCAGTTGTTGAATAAGACTCGGCATAGCTGATAATAAATTTACCTGATTTTCTGAATTCAAGCATAGCATTACGAATTTCTTCAATTGTTGATATACCTGTAGGAATATTACTGAAATCAAAATAAATACCTTTGATATTATTATCTGTTGCAGCTTTTTTTAAGTTCTTTAAGATATCGTTTAATCCGGCTGCAGTATTAGATTTCATTTTTTGGAAATCATAATTTTCAAAAGGATTATTTGGTGTCCTGTCGTATATAGGTTTGTTAAAAGTCAGATGTAATACAGAATTCTCTTTTACATCAACTGCTTTATCTTCAGCAAATGAAGCTATTGAAGTAATTAACCCTATAAAAAGAAAAGATACAATAAGAAATGTCAGGAAGAAACCTAACATTGATGCAAACATAAATTTAAAAAACTGTTTCATGATATTTTTTATTTAATGAATAGAATTAGATAATTTGTTTAGATGATTTGTTTATGCAATAATAAGAAATTTTATTTTATGCTCAGCAATATAGTAAAAATTTTATCTTCTATTAAATTAATATCAACGCAATTAAAACTTTAGGCATTTTAGGCACTCCAAACTTCAGTCACTCAATTATTTTAATATCAACAATGGCTTGTGAATAATTTATTAATAATTCCATTTGATGAAGAATTAAAGTTGTGATATTTGTTTTTGAATATCATTAAAAATGAAAGAATTTAGTTTTTTTAAAAAGTCAATTTCAATTTTTATCCTTCTTTGTTTTTACAACGGAAGTTTTATTTTGCCTGCCTCTAACAAGAATAGTATTCCCGAATATGATAATGAAATAGCTAAAATCCCTTTTTTCGTAAGGACGGTAGAAGAGAATAAAAGTTTTTTAAGGATCAATCCAAAATTTTTCAGAAAAGATAAAACGGAGAATATTATCCGAAAAGAAATTATATCATTATATAAAATAATGGCAAATGGAAAAATGTCATTTGATGAATTAGCTTTTTTTCTGCTCAGCAATAATACGAAAATTAATATGCGACAAGCAAAAAATATTGCCAAATTGTATATCGAAGAATCAAAAACCGAAGGTATAAATCATGATATTGCATTTAGTCAGATGTGTCTCGAAACCGGTTTTCTGAAATTCAATGGGATTGTTCATTCAAATCAAAATAATTTTTGCGGATTGGGAGCGATCAATAATAATATTTGCGGCGAAAAATTTAACTCAAAAAGAGAAGGTGTGAGAGCACACATTCAACATTTGAAAGCTTATGCAAGTCATGAGTCCCTAAAAAATCAAGTTCTTGATAAAAGATTCCATTTTGTAAAACGAGGGATATCTCCATCTGTTGGCAATCTTTCGGGAAGATGGGCAGCCGACCCTGAATATAGTAATAAAATTAAAAGTATTTTGAATAGGCTTTGGAGAGTTTGATTACTTTTCTTATTTCACAAAATAAATTAACAATTCCTTAATTTTAGAAATCTTATTGTAATTTTGGGTTTTATAAATATTTTGTTTTGAAATGTGTAATGATGTTTATCTTCTTTTGGGAAGCAATCTTGGCGAAAGACAAAAAATGCTAAATATGGCTTTGGACTTCATAAAGTTGGAAATTGGTAATATTGAGAAGTGTTCATCAATTTACGAAACTGAGCCATGGGGGTTTTCTTCAAAAGAGAAGTTTTTAAATCAGGTGGTTTTTCTTAAAACGGATTTATCTCCATTTGATCTGCTAAAAAAAAATCAGGAAATAGAAAAAAAATTAGGGAGAACGAAAACCGGAAATAATTACGAATCGAGACTAATTGATATTGATATACTATTTTATAATGATGAAATAATAGAAACAGTGGATCTTATTGTTCCTCACAAACAACTTCATAAACGAATGTTTACACTTTTGCCGCTTGATGAATTGAATAAAAATCTTATACATCCAAATTTTGGAAAAACCATTTCTGAACTAAAAAGTGAATGTAAAGATTTATTAAATGTAAAAGTGTTTGAATGATTATTGAAAAAATTAACCTGATGAAATATAATTATATTGCAATTGAAGGAACTATTGGTGCTGGAAAAACCACTTTGGCTGAAAGGATAGCGGAACAATATAATGCTAAGCTAATATTGGAACAATTTGAAGATAATGATTTTCTTCCAAAATTTTATAAAGACCCTGATAAATATGCTTTTCCTTTGGAGATGTCTTTTATGGCTTCCCGCTTTCAGCAGTTAAAAGACCAGTTATCAACTCAGGATCTTTTTAAGAGTTTTACAATTGCCGATTATTTTATAAATAAGACTTTGATCTTTGCCCGGAAAACCTTGCAAGATGATGAATTTGCATTATTTTCAAAGTTCTTCAATTTTATTAATTCTTCTCTCCCAAAACCCGATCTGCTGATTTATCTCTATGTTGATGTTGATCGTTTAAAAAATAATATTATCAATCGAGGTCGCGATTATGAGCAGGATATAGAAAAATCATATCTTGAAAAAATTCAAAGTGGATATTTTGATTATATCCGTCAACAACGTGAAATGCGTATTCTGATAATTGATGCAAATAATATTGATTTTGTAGAAAATTCAGAAGATTATGATAAGATTATTAATGTCATTAATCAATCTTATGAGATTGGAATTCACAGAATAGAAATTACTTAGTTTCCGAAAACATATAGATAAATAAAAAGCCCCTAAACCCGAAATAATCGGGAGGGGCTTTTTTCATGAAAAAAATTAAATTTTCCTACCCTATTTTACTATTACGATAAAATCAGCTTCGTTTTCGTAATTGATGAACTCTTTGTCAACTTTTGCCTGAGCTTTTAAAGCTGGGTCTTTTTCAATTGCTTTCATCAAATATTCATACATCATTGATGTATTTGCAGTACGCGAACCGATAATAGCTAACAGATAATAAGTGCTTGCAGTATTGTCTTTAGTACATTTTAGATTTTTCTCTGCAGCTTCGATTTTTCCTGTCATCATCTGAGCTAATGCAACATTATAATCGCATTTTGTATTTCTAAATAAAGTTAATGCTTTATCGTAATTTCCATTTTCAATTTCGATAACACCAAGATTGTAATCAACATTTTCGCCTAAACTTTTTGCTTTTACAAAATGTTCACCTGCTGTTTTATAATCACCAAGTTTACAGGCAAGAGTGCCTAAGTTATTGTATATTTTGCCGTTATTTTTTGACAATTCATTAGCTTTTGCGAATAATTTTGATGCTTTGTCGTAATTACCTAATTCAAGATTTACAATACCTAAATTGTTATATGCACTCCAGTATTTTGGATGTAAAGAGATTACATTTTTGTAAATAGCAAGTTTTGCGTTTGCGTCTTTTGTAAGAGTGGCAGCATACATCAATTCTTTTCCATCAAGTTGTGACGGGTCAGTTATTGCAAATTTTAAAATTTCTTCGTTAGTAAATTTTGGTTCGTAACAATTAACCAATATTTCTGATCTCCTAAGTGGAGGTAAAATATTTTCTTCGATTTCAGGATAGATAACGATCATATTTCTGATTTCCTGTTCTTTTTTGTCAGGAGTTGCTGCAGATTTTACAACATTAAGAATTATGTTTTTATCTTCGATATCAGAAGCTTTAACAGCATTGAGGAATCCGTTCCAGTCAGGACCGAAATGGTTAAGATCAAATGTTATTTCTTCTTCAACATTATTAATATTAAGTTTAGAATCTTTTGCTTTAATCAATTGTTTAATTTTTCTGGTCATATATTTAAAAGCAGTTTTTGACCTGTTTTCAGAAAGATTTTCATTAAAAGTTTCTTCACCTTCAGGAGAAGCCCATCCGTTAAATTCAATATCTTTAATTGCCCATCCTTTTGCAATGAGATCAGTTAGCTTAGCTAATGATTCTTTAGATTCAGCAACTTTATTCATCGGAACTCTCCAGTTAAGATTAAATCTGTTTATCTGAAAGTAAAGAGCAGATTTTCCAGAAACGATAGTTTCTTTCTCATAACCATGATGAGCAGCAATCATATTTTCGTTATCGAATATTCTTTCGGATGTGTAAATAACACCATCAGCAATCTTTCTTTCATCAATTTCGATAAAAGTTGCATTTGCTTTAACTTCGTCCGGATTTGAATAAACTATATCCTCTGCTTTATAAACTATAGATTTAATAACAAGTTCTGAATTATTCATTTCAAGAGTGTAATCAAATTCAGTAGAGTATGTAAATAAACCACCTGTTTTGTTGTTGATAAGAGTACCATCACCACTTACATCTTCGCCTTTTAAGGTAAAGCTTGGAAGTACGGTTTCACCACCGTCATATTTTAAAACAGGAGTTAAACACATTGCAGCTTTTTTGCCGAAATATTTTTCGGGAACAGTCCCTTTGATAGTTACTTCTATCTTTTCACCATGTTCTTCAAGAACTTTTGGAGTAGCTTCAATACTTACTTCGTCAAAATTTTTAACCATGCTTTTTAATCCGCCCTGACCAAGTTTGTATGTGGCTCCTACTCCGAGGAAGGTGTACATATCTCTTTTATTACTCGCCAAACCGTCAATAATATCAGAATCGCAAAATTTCCAAGTCCAGTCCAGATTTAAATCCCAATTTTCAGCTAATGCATAGTCAACTCCAAACCCAACTGGTACTATTGCAACAACTCTTCTGCCATTGATGCCATTACCTTTATTAGCGTCAGTACTGTTTTTATAACCTAAACTATGGATAAAGTTGCCTGTTGTATAATCAAACAACCTTGATTTATATTGTACCTGTCCAAAACCGACTAAACCATGAACTGTGATTAATCTGGAAGGTTTAAAACCAGTAACTAAATTACTTAAATTAACCTTTGCATTTACAGTGAAATCATATAAATCAGAATCAAATGTACGATTCATGTTTACATTTTCACCATTAAGGAATGCTCTGTATAAACGGACATCTAAACCAATAACGGGAGTAAGTTGCCTTCCGAAATATATATCTCCTCCTATACCCATGTTTTTCCAGTCAGGTGCGATATCATATCTCGAAACATCGCCGTAAAAAAAACTTGATCCGATGTGACCACCAGTAAACCAATATGGGTCAAAGGATCCTGTTTTTGCTTTTATTTCAGCTTTTTCTTCTGTTCCCTGTCCATAGAAAATTACAGGGATAATTGCAAAAACTGTTATTGCAATTAATTTTAAAATAATGTTTTTAATTTTTTTCATGATGGTTTTATTGAATTAATTTGTAAATAATATTTAACAAAGGTAACAAATGTACACTTAATTATTATAATAATCAAATATTTAGAGAAAAAAAATTCCTCTAACTGACAAAAGTAATATTTTTATATTGTATATGCAAAAAAAAATATTTTTTTTAAATTGAATTTGAGTATTATTAATAATAATATAACTCGCACTTATTCAGGTACATAAAATATTTTTACGTATTTTAAACAAATTAGTTTACAATTTTGAAAGTTTTGAGAAGATATCCCAAATCACAATTCCTGCACATACCGAAATATTTATCGAATGTTTTGTGCCAAATTGTGGGATTTCGATACATGTATCTATCAAATTCATAATTTTTGCATCAATTCCTTTTACTTCATGCCCGAAAATAATTGCAAGTTTTTTCTCTTTTTCAGGATAGTATTGATTTAGGTAAATACTTTCATCGGCTTGCTCAATACCAATTATTGAATAATTATTCTTTTTTAAATAACTGACAGAATCAAAAGTATCTTCAAAGTATTTCCAATTAACTGATTCGGTAGCACCAAGAGCGGTTTTCTGAATATCTTTATGCGGAGGTGTAGCTGTAATACCGCATAAATGAATGCCTTCGATCAAAAACGCATCAGCTGTTCTGAAAACCGAACCGATATTATTCAAACTTCTGATATTATCAAGAACGATTATTATTGGAGTTTTTTTTGTTTTTTTGAATTCTTCAATGCTTTTTCTTCCCAACTCGCTGTTTTTTGTTTTTCTCATTTCTTAGAAATGTGGCTTTTATTTGTGATTATTTAACAAAGGTAGGAG
>DAOVNY010000142.1 GCA_030630005.1 Bacteroidales bacterium
GCTGTAACAAACAATTATCAGCAGGCTGATACAGGTTCAAAAATGATCCACATCGGAAAAAACACAAAAAGCACAATTATTTCAAAAGGTATTTCTGCCGGAAAAAGTAATAACAGTTATCGTGGTTTGGTTAGAGTTGCCAAGAAAGCTGAAAATTCGAGGAATTACTCCCAATGCGATTCTTTGCTTTTGGGCGACAAATGCGGTGCTCATACTTTTCCTTACATAAATACAAAAAACAAATCATCAATTGTGGAGCACGAAGCCACCACAAGTAAAATTTCTGAAGAGCAATTATTTTATTGTAATCAGAGAGGGATAAGCACCGAAAGTGCAATAGGTTTAATTGTTAATGGTTATGCAAAAGAAGTATTAAATAAACTTCCAATGGAATTTGCTGTCGAAGCTCAAAAGCTTTTGCAAATTACTCTTGAGGGAAGTGTGGGGTAAGCTAGTTGTTTACTACAGATACTTGTTATAGCAAACAACTCAAAACTCAAAACTCAAAACTCAAAACTAAATAGTTTCAAGTTTGAAGTTTTGAGTTTAAAGTTAAAAAAAAGAACAAATTAAAAAATAACAAAATACGCACAAAATATGCTACTGAATATTCGGAATTTACATGTCTCTATCGAAGGAAAAGAGATAATTAAGGGACTTGACCTGAGTGTGAATAATGGAGAAGTTCATGCCATAATGGGACCTAACGGAACCGGCAAAAGTACTCTTGCTGCTGTTGTTGCAGGCAAAGAAGGCTATGAAATTACTGAGGGTGAAATTCTTTACAAAGGAAAAGATATTACAATTTTATCTCCCGAAGAAAGAGCTTGTGAAGGTATTTTTCTCGGATTTCAGTATCCTGTTGAAATTCCAGGGGTAAGTATTACAAATTTCATGAGAACGGCAATAAACGAACAAAGAGAATACAAAGGAATGAAACCTTTGACTGCCTCTGAGTTTCTTGCCAAAATGGAAGACAAAAAGAAACTTGTTGAAATACAGTCGAAGCTGACAAACCGTTCAGTAAATTCCGGTTTTTCCGGTGGCGAGAAGAAAAAAAATGAGATTTTCCAAATGGCACTTCTCGAACCAACTATGGCTATCCTTGACGAAACTGATTCGGGTTTGGATATCGACGCACTTAGGATAGTTGCAAATGGAATAAACAAACTTAGAAACGAAGAAAATGCAACAATTGTTATAACACATTATCAACGTTTACTTGATTATATTATTCCTGATTTTGTTCATGTATTATTTGAAGGAAAAATTGTAAAATCAGGCGGGAAAAACCTTGCTCTCGAATTAGAAGAAAAAGGTTATGAGTGGATCAAAGAAGAAGTTGAAAGAATGAGTTAATTTATATCAAATGCTAAACTCTAATAATCAAATAAATAATATTCCTTTAAAGGAAAAATTAATTATTGCTTTTGAAGAAAACAGTGATAAACTTCTTGGAAAGAAAACATCACATATTTCTAAAATAAAACAAAAAGCTTTTGAGAATTTCAAAGAAATTGGTTTTCCAAATCCTAAATCGGAAGCATGGAAAAATACTGATCTGAGCGAAGTCCTTTCGAAAGACTATGAGCAGTTATTTGATTTTTCTACGGAAGGAACAAATGTTGAAGAACTGTTTCAGTGTGAGATACATAATTTTGATACCCACATTGTTTCCCTGCTTAATGGCTGGTATGTAAATCCTGTTGAGCAAATTACAAAAATGCCCGACGGAACAATAGTTGGAAGCCTGGCAAAAGCGATAGATAAATATCCTGAATTAGTTGAAAAATATTTTGGGAAAGCCCAAAAAAAGAATAACAATTTTGCAGAATTGAATACTGCCTTTGCTCAGGATGGAATTTTTATTTATGTACCTGATGGCATTGAGGTTCTTAAACCAATCCAAATGGTTAGCATAATAAATCACGAAAAGAATTTACTTGTTAATCACAGAAATCTGATCATTCTCGGGAAAAACAGCAAACTTACATTCGTTCAATGTGATGATGCAATAAATCACCAGACAAGTTTTACAAATACGCTAACTGAATTTTTTCTTGAAGAAAATTCAAATCTTGATCATTATAAATTACAAAACCTGAATAATAATTCAAGTTTGTTAAATTCAACTTATTTTAAGCAGGAAAAAGACAGTAATTTATGTACAAATTCTATTATCCTGAACGGAGGAATTATAAGAAATAATTATCATGTAAATTTGAATGGAGAAGGATGTAATTCTGAGCTTTACGGTGTTTATCTGATGGATCGCGGACAGCATGTAGATAATCAGGTTTATGTTGATCATAACAAGCCAAATTGCAATAGCAATCAGCTTTTTAAAGGTATCCTTGATGAACAGGCAAGCGGAGTTTTTAATGGTCATGTTCTTGTTCGCAGAGATGCTCAAAACACAAATGCATCTCAAACTAACAGAAATATTCTCCTTACTGACGAAGCTTCAATCGACACACAGCCATTTCTCGAAATCTATGCTGATGATGTAAAATGTAGTCATGGAGCTACTGTCGGACAACTTGATGAAGAAGCTATGTTTTATTTGAGGTCAAGAGGAATTGGAGAGAAAAATGCACGAATGTTGTTAATGTATGCTTATGCTGCCGAAATCATTGATAAAATAAGTATTAAAGCACTGCGATTGCGTATTGATGATATGGTTAAAAAACGCTTGCGTGGAGAACTTTCGGTTTGCGATAAATGTGTTTTACATTGCAGTCAACCTGATAAAGAGATTAGCTTTGATATTGATATGAGTAAAATTTAATGATTAAATGCGTAAATGATTAAATGAATGATTTTTAACATCAATAAAATACGAAAAGATTTTCCGGCACTTCAGCAGGAAGTTTATAAAAAACCCTTGGTTTATCTTGATAATGCGGCAACTACACAAAAGCCACAAGCGGTTATTGACCGTATCGTTAAATACAATACTTACGAAAATTCCAATATTCATCGCGGAGTACATTACCTTAGTCAAAAAGCCACCGATGCTTATGAACAAGCGAGGATATTTATTAAAGAATATATAAATACTGCTGAATCTCATGAAATAATTTTTACAAAAGGAACAACAGAATCAATAAATATTATCGCTTCTTCTTTTGGCAAGAAATTTCTGAAAAAAGATGATGAGATCATTATTTCGACAATGGAACATCATTCAAATCTTGTTCCCTGGCAACAAGTTTGTATTGAAAACAGAGCTCATTTAAAAGTAATTCCTATAAATGAAAAAGGTGAATTATTAATTGATGAATTTAAAAAACTTCTTAACGAGAAAACAAAATTTGTAGCTCTTACACATATTTCCAATGCCCTCGGAACAATAAATCCCGTTAAGGAAATTATTGAAATGGCACATAAATTTGATGTGCCGGTTTTGATTGATGGGGCACAGGGGATACCTCATCTGAAAATTGATGTGCAAAATTTGGATTGTGATTTTTACTGTTTTTCAGGACATAAGGTTTTTGCTCCAATGGGTTCGGGTGTACTTTACGGAAAAGAAAAATGGCTTGAAAAACTTCCTCCTTTTCAGTTTGGTGGCGAAATGGTTGAAAATGTTACATTTGAAAAAACCACTTTTAACGAATTACCCTTTAAATTTGAAGCCGGCACACCCAATGTAGAAAGTATTCTCGGATTAGAAACTGCATTGAGATATATTTCAGAAATAGGAATTGAAAATATCGCAGACTACGAAAATGATCTGTTAAATTATGCAACTAAGGAATTAACAAAAATTGACGGATTACGAATAATCGGAACTGCCGAAAAAAAAGCTTCGGTAATTTCTTTCCTTATCGGAAATATTCATCCTTATGATGCCGGAACAATAATTGACAGAATGGGTGTAGCAGTACGAACTGGGCATCATTGCGCTCAACCGGTTTTAGATTGGTTCGATATTCCGGGTACCATAAGGGCTTCTTTTGCTTTTTATAATACAAAAGATGAAGTTGACAGACTTGTGGAAGCTGTGCTGCAAGCTAAGAAAATGTTGGAATAATTATAACTTTTTAAACCTTGAAGGTTTTCAAAACCTTCAAGGTTTAAAAATAAATTACAACGTAAAATGACAATACCAGAAATAGAAAACCAACTTGAATCGGAATTTCAATATTTTGAAGACTGGATGGATAAATACAATTATCTGATAGAAATGGGTAAATCCTTACCTTTGATAGATCCAAAATTAAAAATTCAAAGCAACCTGATATCAGGATGCCAGTCGAGAGTGTGGCTGCATGCTGCTTATGAAAACGGAAAAATAATATTTAAAGCCGATAGCGATGCAGTAATTACAAAAGGGATAATTAGCCTTTTGATCAGGGTTTTATCAAATCAAAAACCTGATGATATTTTAAATGCAAAACTGGAATTTATTGATAAAATTGATTTAAAAGAACATTTATCACCAACACGTTCAAACGGTTTATTATCAATGATAAAACAGATGAAGCTTTATGCATTAGCTTTTAAGACTAAATATCAGTAGGAGGAAAACCATAATTTATTAAATTTTAATGATAAATTTGCAAACAGATTTTATTAGATGGCACCAAAACAGGGAAAATTATTATCGTCAATAAATTATCCTTCTGATATTAAAAAATTAAAGGATAAAGAACTTGTTCAGTTATGCGCTGAAATAAGGGAATTTATTATTGATGTTATTTCACATAACCCCGGTCATCTTGGTGCTAGCCTCGGCACAGTTGAGTTAAGTGTCGCACTTCATTATATTTTTGATACACCAAAAGATAAACTTATCTGGGATGTTGGTCATCAGGCTTACACTCATAAAATCCTTACCGGGAGAAAAGATGTTTTTCACACTAACAGAATGTATAAAGGTATTAGCGGCTTCCCTAAAATGTCGGAAAGCGAATACGATGCATTCGGTACCGGACATTCATCAACCTCAATCTCGGCAGCACTCGGAATGGCAGTTGCCTCTAAGTTAAAAGATAACAACGGAAGACATCATATTGCCGTTATCGGTGATGCTTCAATAATCGGTGGAATGGCAATGGAGGCTCTGAACAATGCCGGAGTTTCTAACTCAAATCTCCTCGTTATATTAAACGATAATGGCATTGCCATTGATAAAAGTGTAGGAGCAATAAAAGAATATCTCACTAAAATTACTACCTCCCGTCTTTATAACCGGATAAAAAACTTTACATGGAGAGTACTCGGAAAATTTAGTAAATACGGACTAAATACTCAAAAAATTGTTCAACAAATAGAAAATGCCATTAAAGGTTCAATATTGAAAAACAGTAATTTGTTCGAATCTTTTAACTTTAGATATTTCGGTCCTATTGATGGAAATGATGTTGAAAAAATGATAGATGTTTTACACGATCTTAAAAGAATAAAGGGACCAAAACTTTTACATATTGTCACTGTAAAAGGGAAAGGCTTTGAACAAGCAGAAAATAATCAAACTATATTTCATGCACCCGGTGTTTTTAATAAAAATACCGGAGAAATTATTAATGATCCATTCTCAGAAAAGAAACCACCAAAATATCAGGATGTTTTTGGAGAAACAATTGTTGATCTTGCCGAGAAAAATGAAAAGATAGTTGGAATTACTCCAGCTATGCCAACAGGTTGTTCTTTAAATCTGATGATGAAAAAAATGCCTCATCGGGCTTTTGATGTTGGAATTGCAGAACAACATGCAGTTACTTTTTCGGCAGGTTTAGCGGCTAACGGAATGATACCGTTTTGTAATATTTATTCAACATTTTTGCAAAGAGCTTACGACCAGCTTATTCATGATGTAGCAATACAAAAACAAAATGTTATTTTTTGTATCGACAGGGGCGGTCTTGTTGGTGAAGATGGCGCAACTCATCATGGAGCTTTCGATCTGGCATATTTGCGTGCCGTACCAAATATGATAGTTTCGGCACCAATGAATGAAGATGAACTACGCAATCTGATGTTTACTGCACAACTTGATGATATTGGACCTTTTTCGATTAGATATCCACGTGGACGAGGTGTTATGCTTAACTGGAAAACTCCTTACAAAAAACTTGAAATCGGGAAAGGAAGAAAAATTACCGGCGGTAAAGACCTTGCAATTTTATCCATCGGACATATTGGAAATTATGCAGTGGAAGTTTGTGATCGTCTGAAAAACGAAGGAATTGAAATTGCTCATTACGACATGCGATTTTTAAAACCAATTGACGAAGATATTTTACATGAA
>DAOVNY010000138.1 GCA_030630005.1 Bacteroidales bacterium
TAATGAAAATATTGCAATTATAGGAGTTGAAAACTGGGGTGCTCATGCGCGGTTTCAAAAGCTTGGAGATGTAAATAAGGCTGTAAAAGGAACTGAAAACTCTCCGGTTAAATTATTATTATCTCATGATCCTTCTCACTGGGAAAAGATTGTAAGCAGGCAATTTAAAGATATTGATCTGACTTTCGCAGGACATACTCACGGTTTTCAGTTTGGAATAGAAACACCTGTTTTTAAATGGAGTCCGGCGCAATATGTGTACAAACGATGGGCAGGATTATATTCAAATAATGACAAATCTCAATATATTTATGTAAATCGTGGAACCGGATTTATCGGTTATCCCGGAAGAATTGGAATATTGCCTGAAATTACTCTTATGACTTTAAAAACTCAAACCAGTCTTTTATCCAAATAGTTTTATCTTCAGGCTCATTTTTATGTCGGAATTCATTTGTACGATTATCATAAATATAATCTTTTTTCCATGAATCAATATTTTTAACTATTTGATTGATTGAATCAACAAAAATGTAAAACTCTTTATTGGTTGTGGTAGGATGTAACGAAAATCTAACCCATCCGGGTTTTTCCGAAAGATCGCCTGAAGTAATCAAATCAGTTATTTCTTTTGATTTATCATAACTAACATCAAGAAGTAAATGTCCATATGTTCCGGCACATGCACATCCTCCGCGAACCTGAATACCAAAACGGTCGTTCAATATTTTTGCAATCAGGTTAAAATGAATACCGTCAATATAAAATGAGATTATCCCAAGTCAATCTTTGACATTATCGGCAAGGATATGAATATTTGGAATTTTGCTTAATTCTTTAAAAGCTATTTTGACAAGTTCTTCTTCACGTTTTCTGATATTTGAAACGCCCATTTTATCTTTCAATTTTAGCGAAAGTGCTGTTCTGATAGCCTGAAGAAATCCCGGAGTTCCGCCGTCTTCACGGGCTTCAATATTATCAAGATACTTATATTCTCCCCATGGATTGGTCCAGTCAACGGTACCTCCTCCCGGCTGATCGGGTGTGGCATTATTATAAAGTTTAGAATCAAAAATTAAAACCCCTGAACTTCCAGGCCCACCTAAAAACTTATGAGGTGCAAAAAAGATTGCATCCAGTTTCTCCATTGGATCATCAGGATGCATATTAATATTTACATAAGGCGCCGAAGCTGCAAAATCAACAAAACATAATCCTCCGTGTTGATGCATTATCTTAGCCATCTGATAATAAGGTGTTTCTATTCCGGTAACATTTGAACAAGCTGTAAAAGAACCAATTTTAATTTTTCGGTTTTTATATTCTTTAAGTTTATTTTTTAATTCATTTATATCAATCAGCAAATCTTTATCAGGTTGCAATTGAACAACATCTGCAATTGTTTCGTACCATGATGTATGATTTGAATGATGTTCCATGTGTGTAACAAAGACAACAGGTCGTTCTTTTTCTGATATACATCCCGATCCTGAAAGTTTTCCACACAATTTTAATCCGAGAATTCTCTGAAACTTCACTATTGCAGCAGTCATGCCAAATCCCGGTGTAATTATCACATCATCAGCGGAGGCGTTAACGTGATCTTTAATAATTTTTTGAGCATAATGATATGCTTTGGTCATCAGAGTACCGGTTTCGCTGGTTTCGGTATGTGTATTTCCAACATAAGGTCCAAAAGTTTCGCTGATCTTCTTTTCAATATCTTTATACAATCTTCCGCTGGCAACCCAATCAGCGTATATCATTGTCTTTTCCCCGTACGGAGTTTCAAATTTTAACTTGTTACCAATAATTTTCTTTCTAAATTTTTGAAAATATTTTTCCATCCTTAAATTTTAATCATTTAGTCTCCCTTAGAAATCCGTATTAGAGAAACTTCAATATCACCTCCTTCGGGGACTATACTTAACCAGTTGTTATCTTTGCTAAACCATTTATATTGTACTCCAATTCTGATAAAATAGTCTTTTATATTTTTTGATGGAGGTATTTTTATCAATGTACCACCATTTTTTGAATTCTTACTGCCATAGCTTAATATGGCTTTAATAGATTCACCACTCAGATTTTTTATTTTAATTAATATGTAATTATTTTTTCGTTTGCTAACAGGAATAGGATCAAACAGGAATTTTTCATTTATATTTTCATTAATAGTTATGTTTTCTGAATTTACATTAACAAGCACATTATCATCCATTAGTTTATTGATCTTTTCAATCATTTCTGCCGGATATTTTTCAAATGGGAGTATCTCAAAAGCTAATTGAAATGACACCATAGCTCGGTCATATATCTTTGCATTATAAAATTTATCGGCATCGGCAATTGCAATATCATATTTTTGCTGTTTTGCTTTTCTCAAAGAAGTGATTACAGCATTACATTCATTTATCTTTTCCTGAGGATACAACTCAACCGGTATTAATTGACTTGCTTTTTGGTAAGATTCTTTTGCCTTAATATATTGATTTTCGCTAAAGTAACTGTCGGCTTTAGTAATTAAAAAAACATAAGATTTTCTCTTTCCCGCCCCAATTTCTTTCAGTTTTCGATTAACTTCAATTATTTGTTTAGCTGAATATCCTTCAGATGGTTTTAAACTTTCAGCCTTTTTATATTCAAATAAAGCATTCTGGTAATCTTTATTATTGAAAGATTCATCTGCTTTTGCAATACAAAAATCATATTTTTCATCAATGCTACGTTTTGCTTCAATTTCAGCTAATATTTTATCAATTTCATCAATTTTCTGCTTTGGATATTTTTCAGATGGTTTGATATTTCTTGCATTAAGGTATTTATATCTGGCATTTTCATATTCACTATTTTTCAGAAATTCATCGGCTTTTGCAATAGCATCCTTATATTCTTTTTTAATAGCTTCCTTATCAGAAATTTCGCTGAGAATAGTATTTATTTCAGAAATTTTTTCAAGTGGATAGTTTTCTTCCGGTATGAAAGTTAGTGCATTTTGAAATGATTTTCTTGCTTCATCATAATTTTTATTATTAAAAAATTCATCAGCTTTAGTAATTGCATCTTCATAATTTTTACGGGCTTCCTCTTCCCTGGCAACTTTTAGTATCTCTTTATTGATCTCTTCCAATTTTTCTTTTGGATATTTTTCATCAGGTTTCAAACGCAAAGCAAACTCAAATTCAATCTCTGCATCTTTATATTTTTTATCAATAAAATGAGCATTTCCTCTATCTATTGCATTATTATAGTCTTGTTCTTTTGTGGTTTTTTTATTTTCGATGGCTGTTTTGATTTTTTCCAGCATATCTTTTGGATATGCCTTGTCGGGATATTGTTGAAGTGCTTCTGAATAGATTTCTCGGGCATTTTCAAAATCTTGTACTACATAATATTCATCAGCTTTTTCAATTATCTTATCATAATTATTTTGAAAATTGATTTTTTCCTGAAGTTCTGCGATTTTTTCTTTTGGAAAAGATTCTTCAGGCAGTATGTTACTTGCTGCTTCATACTCTTTTATTGCTTTTTGAAATTCATTTTTTTTAAGAAAAAAACCTGCATTACTTATTGCAATATTGTATTTGTTTCTTTTCTCCTGAGTTAAAGTTAGAATGACTCGAATATTTTCCAGTTTTTCTTTTGGTAATTTTGCTTCAGGATCAAGACCGGTAGCTGTAAGATACTCATCCCGTGCTTTTTCGTATTCTTTCTTATTGTAATATTTTTTACCATTAATAATGGCTTTCTGATAATTTTCTTTTCTAACTTTTTCGTCAGCAACTATTTTATTGATTTTATTAATTTGATTTTGAGGATATTTTTCATCCGGAAATATTTTTTGAGCATCTTTATATTTTATAATTGCTTCGGAATACTTTTTCCCTTCAAAAAACACATCAGCTTTTGTTATTTCAATAGCATAACGGCTTTTTATCGCCATTTGAGCTCTTAAAAGTTTCAAGGTTTCGTTTAATTTAGTTTTCGGATATTCTTTTTCAGAATCTAATTGAATAGCAAGATTGTATGATGCTTTAGCATTAATATAATCTTTGTTATTAAAATATTTATCACCCATCTCAATAGCCGATTCATATTTTTGCTCTGTGGTTTGAGCTTGAAGAAAACTACAAGTAAATAAAAAAGCCGTAATAAGTAATAATTTTGTAAATCCTGTCCTCCTCATTAAGTAATATATTTTAAAATTTACAACGCTTTTGTCTCTTGATTATTGCAATTGATCAGTCTTACACTGATAGCCATTGTTTATTTGTTTCTACTGTTATTTTTAGTAAAAATGAGTAAATGCGTAAATGATTAAATGTGTCAATGCGTATAGGTTATTTATTTTATCATTTAATCATTTAATCATTTAATCATTTAATCATTTAATCATTTAAGCATTTAATCATTTAAGCATTTAATCATTTACGCATTTAATCATTCTATCAAACCATCTTTAATAACTAATTTCCTATCAGCCATATCAGCAAGTTCTTTATTATGAGTAACTATTACAAAAGTCTGCTCAAATTCATCTCTAAGTTTAAAAAACAACTTATGTAATTCGATGGCAGAAGATGAATCCAAATTACCTGAGGGTTCATCAGCAAGTATTATTGATGGATTATTTATTAATGCTCTTGCAACGGCTACACGTTGTTGTTCTCCACCCGAAAGTTCAGAAGGTTTGTGGTTCATCCTGTCGCTAAGATTCAGGAAATCAAGTAATTCTTTTGCTTTCTTTTCTGCATTATTTCTTGATAGATTAGCGATAAATGCAGGAATACATATATTTTCGAGAGCCGTAAATTCTGGAAACAAATGATGAAACTGGAATATAAACCCAATATTTTTGTTTCTGAATTCTGACAGTTTCTTTTCAGGAAGATCGTTAACCGAAATATTATCTATCGAAACATTTCCAATATCAGTTTTGTCGAGTGTGCCGATAATATGAAGAAGAGTAGATTTTCCTGCTCCCGAAGCCCCGACAACGGAGACTATCTCCCCTTTTTTGATCTCAAGATCAATACCTTTCAGAACTTCTAATTTCCCGTAAGATTTATGAATATTTGTAACTTTTATCATTCTATTTTGAAAATTAAAATGCAAATATAATATAATCGGTTCTATATTGAATATAGTGGGTAATCAAATTTGCCACAGATTCATAAATTATAAAATTAGTCTTTTTGTAATAAGTATTCTTATCAAAAAAAAATCCTCCAGATTTTGAAAATCTGGAGGATTTACCGCCCATTTAAAATAATAATAATATTTTTGCATCATCATATAAATTTTACATCAAAAATAAAATAATGAATTTACACGAACATCAGGGAAAATCAATATTAAAAAAATACGGAGTTGCAGTACCTGTCGGGTATTGCGCGGAATCACCTGTAACTGCTGTTGAAATGGCATCGAACATACAAAAAGAAACAGGTACAAAATACTGGGTAATAAAAGCACAGGTGCATGCAGGCGGAAGAGGAAAAGGCGGAGGTGTGAAATTAGCAAAATCTCTTGATGAAGTAAAAAGTATCTCTCGTAAGATAATCGGAATGAGATTAGTTACTCCACAAACAAGTAAAGAAGGAAAGAAAGTAAGTAAAGTATTGATTCAGGAAGATATCTTCTACCCCGGCAAGTCGGAAATCCATGAATTATATGTTGGTGTTTTACTAAACCGAAAAACCGGTAGAAATATGATAATGTATTCGCCTAAGGGTGGAATGGATATTGAAAAAGTTGCTAAGGAATCTCCCGAATTAATATTTACTCAGGAAATAGATCCAAGCGTTGGACTACAAGATTATCAGTGTCGTAAAGTAGCTTTTGATCTTGGTCTTAACGGAATGGCTTTTAAAAATATGGTAATTTTTATTGATGCATTATATAAAGCATATATTGAATCGGATGCTTCATTGTTTGAGATCAATCCTGTAGTAAAAACAACTGATGACAAAATTTATGCTGTTGACGCAAAAGTTGTAATTGATAATAATGCTTTATTCCGTCATCCCGACATTGCTAATATGAGAGACCTGAACGAAGAAGATCCAATTGAAGTCGAAGCAGGACGTTTTGATCTCAGTTATGTTAAAATGGACGGAAATGTAGGATGTATGGTAAACGGCGCCGGGTTGGCAATGGCAACAATGGATATTATTAAACTCTCCGGTGGAGAACCAGCTAATTTCCTTGATGTTGGTGGAACAGCCAACGCCAAACGTGTTGAAGAAGCTTTCAGGATTATTATCAAAGACCCAAATGTAAAAGCCATACTTATTAATATTTTTGGCGGTATTGTCCGTTGCGACAGAGTTGCACAAGGTGTTGTTGATGCTTATAATAATATTGGTGAAATTAAAATACCCGTGATAGTGAGATTACA
>DAOVNY010000064.1 GCA_030630005.1 Bacteroidales bacterium
CTCGCAAGGTCATGAGAAAAAATATAAGCGTCTTTATAATATATATAATCTTTCAGTAAACGGCGATATTTACTCAATCTTTGAATTGTGCTTTTTGAAAGTTTCATTAAATTTATTGTCTTGTTATTTTTTGCAAATGTAAAAATAAATATACTTTCAAATTTAAGTACTTTTGCAAAAGTTTTTTTCGATGCATCATAAAAAATAATGAAAGAAATTTTAAGCTTAAATATCAGAATTAAGGGACTTGTGCAAGGAATTGGGTTTCGTCCGTTTATTTATCGAATCGCAGTAAAGAATAACCTTTACGGATGGGTGGATAATCGAAATAATGGTGTATATGTAAATGTGGAAGGGGAGGAGAATAATTTGAATAATTTCCTTGCCGGGATAAAAAAGGAAGCTCCGCCTGCTTCAAATATTATTTCCATAGATTATAAAAAAATTCCCTTTGTAGGATTTAAAGATTTTAAAATTGTAAAAAGTAAAAACACTTCTGATGAAATAACGGATATCAGTCCTGATATTGCAGTTTGCGATGAATGTTTGAGTGATATGAAAATCCAGGAAAACAGAATTGATTATCCTTTTATTAATTGCACAAATTGCGGACCTCGTTTTACAATTATCAAAGACCTTCCTTATGACAGAGAACAAACTACAATGAAACCTTTTGTAATGTGTGATGATTGCAAAAGCGAATACGAAAATGTTTCGGACAGGCGTTTTCATGCACAACCTGTGGCTTGCTCCATTTGTGGTCCGGAATATGAACTGATCTACAAAGGGAAAAGTATTAAAAAATTTAATGATATTCTTAAAATCACAGCCCGTCTCATCGAAGAAGGCAAAATTATTGCAATGAAAGGATTGGGAGGGTTTCATATCGCCTGTGATGCCCAAAACGAAATAACTGTTAATCGTTTAAGAGAGCTTAAAAACCGTGACGGAAAGCCATTTGCAGTTATGTTTTCCGACATCAATAAATTAAAAGAATATACCGAAGTAGATAAAACTACTGAAGAAAGAATTTTATCGTGGCAACGTCCAATTTTGTTATTACAAAAAAAGAAAAAACTTGCAAAAAGTGTTTGTGTAGGATTTCAAACTATTGGTGCAATGCTTCCGTATATGCCGTTTCATCATCTTCTTTTCGAGAAACTAAAACTACCTGCAATAGTTCTCACAAGCGGAAACCTTTCGGAAGAACCAATTATAATTGATAATGAAACTGCCGAAAATGAATTATCAAAAATATCAGATGCTTTGCTAATTTATAATCGTGATATTTACAATAGAACTGATGATTCTGTTGCCATAATCGTAAATAATAAAGAGAGGATAATACGACGTTCGAGAGGATATACTCCTTCTCCGATTAACCTGAATCTGAATGTGGATGGGATTCTTGCCACCGGCGCCGAACTTGTTAATTGTTTTTGTATCGGCAAAGGAAAACAAGCAATTTTAAGTCAACATATCGGTGATTTGAAGAACATTGAAACTCTTGATTTTTACACACAAACCATTGAACAATTCAAAAAACTTTTCAGAATAAAACCTGAATTGATAGTTTGTGATTTGCACCCCGATTATTTATCAAGCAAATATGCCGATGAGCAAAACCAGACAATTATCATGGTACAGCATCATCACGCACACATTGCCTCGTGTATGGCTGAACATAATCTTGACGAAAAAGTTATTGGAATTGCATTTGATGGTATTGGTCTTGGTGATGATAATAAAATTTGGGGTGGCGAGTTTTTTGTTTGTGATTTGAATGAATACGAACGGATAAATCATTTTGAATATGTGCCAATGCCCGGAGGTGACAAAGCAACAAAAAATCCCTGGCGTATGGCGGTCTCTTATTTATATTCTTTTTTTGGTGATGATTTTAAAAACTATGATCTTGATTTTCTTAAAAATATTAATAGTGATGAACTTGATTTACTAATTTCAATATTAGAGAAAAACATTAACTGTCCGTTAACTTCAAGTGCGGGGAGATTATTTGATTCCGTTTCAGCCTTAACGGGACTTTGCACTCATTCGTCATTTCATGCTGAGGCACCAATGAGGCTCGAAGCCGCAATAGAAAACAGCAATAAAGAAAGTTACAATTTTGATATTGGACAAAACATCACAATGAAAAAAACTTTTATTGAGATAATCGAAGACTTGAAAAGCAATATTCCTGCATCAAAAATCTCTGCAAAATTCCATAATACAATCATTAATATTATTTTTGCAGTCGTTTTTGAAACCGGCAAAAAGTATAAAATAAATAAAGTCGTTCTTTCCGGTGGGAGTTTCCAGAATCGTTATATACTGGAAAGAATTGAAAAACTGCTAAATACTAAAGGATTTGAAGTTTTCTCTCACAGCAAAATACCTTCGAATGATGGAGGAATTGCTTTGGGACAGTTGGCAATAGCAGCTAAAAGGAGAGAATTGAAGAAATGACTAAATGTAACTAATTAGTGTCCGTCCATAAAGTCTTGTTCTAACAATTTAAGATTTTAGAATTCAGATTTAAAATTTAAAATTTGTTGATATTAGCGGATTCTATAAATTTAAATCTAAAATTTAAAATCATAAATCTAAAATTTTATCAACATAATTGACTTTATGGACAAACACTAATTAGCAACAAAAAAATAATAAAATATATATAAATATGTGTTTAAGTATTCCTGCAAAAGTTGAATCTATTGATGGTGATATGGCTCTTGTAAGTGTTGGTGGCAGCAAGTACAACGCCAGCCTACAAATGCTTGATGATGTTCAGGTTGGCGATTTTATCCTTTTACATACGGGTTTTGCTATTCAAAAAATAAGTAAAGAAGATGCAGAAGAAACACTGCAAATTTTTAAAGAATTTGATGATTTGAATAAAGAATTAGATGAAGAAGAAAAAGAAACAGGGGAAAGGATCGTATAAATTTTAGATTTTAGAATTCAGATTTAAAATTTAAAAAATTTGTTGATTATCATCGGATTAAAAAATAAAAATCTCAAATCTAAAATTCAATCAATATAATTGACTTTATGGATAAGCACTAATTTGTATCATTTACAATAAATTCAGATGAAATACATTGACGAATACAGGGATAAAAATATTGTCAGGAAAATTGTTGAGGATATAAAAAGGATTTCAAAAAAAGAAGTCTCTTTTATGGAGGTTTGTGGTGGTCATACTATGTCTGTTCAAAAATTCGGTATTCCCTCCTTACTTCCCGAAAACATAAAATTATTATCCGGACCGGGCTGTCCTGTCTGTGTTTCAAGCAGAAGTTATATCGATCAGGCAATTGCTTACAGCCGTCTTAACGATGTTATAATTACTACTTATGGCGACTTGATTCGAGTTCCGGGTTCTACTTCATCACTCGACATAGAAAAAGGAAAAGATGCTGATATCAGAATAGTTTATTCTGTTTTGGATGCTTTAAATATCGCAAAAGAAAATCCTGATAAAAAGATCATTTTTCTTGGAATCGGTTTTGAAACTACTGCTCCGGGAAGTGCGGTCGGAATAATTAATGCAGCACAACAAGGTCTTAATAATTTCTTTCTTTACAGTTCGCACAAAGTTATGCCACCTGCTATGAAAGCATTGGTTGATGAGGGAGTTAAAATTGACGGATACATTGCACCCGGTCATGTAAGCACTATCACCGGCTCGGGAATTTATGCTGATATACCTGAAAAATTTGGTCTTGCCTGCGTGATATCAGGATTTGAACCTGTTGATATTTTAAAGTCAATTTACTTACTTGTAAAACAGGTAGAATCTAACAATCCGAAAGTAGAAATAGCTTACAAAAGAGCTGTACGACCCGAAGGAAACATCAAAGCTTTGGCTATGATGAATGAGGTTTTTGAACCCAGAAATGACTGGTGGCGAGGATTAGGGATTTTGCAAAATAGTGGACTCAAACCAAAAGAAAAATACAGAAACTTTGATGCCGAAAAAATGTTTGATGTTGAAGTTGAGCCAACAAAAGAAGATAAAGGCTGCATTTGCGGTGAAATACTGAAAGGATTAAAAACCCCGAAAGATTGTAAATTATTTAATAAAGCCTGCACTCCCGAAGATCCTGTTGGACCATGTATGGTTTCAAACGAAGGGGCTTGTCATGCTTATTATAAGTATAATAGGGATTAGAAAAAGAGTTTAGAGTTTAGAGTTTGGAGTTTCGGGTTCTGTATTTCGGGTTTTGGGTTTTAGCATTAACATCAAACCTCAAACTTTAAACAATTTTTTAATAAGCGAAATTTTAATTAATTTTTTTTATAGATGAAAAAGAACATTTTATTAGGACATGGCAGCGGCGGAAAATTATCTCACGATTTAATAAGTAATTTATTTGTCAGATATTTTGATAACCCGGCTTTAAATTCACAAACCGACTCGGCTTTATTAAATATTGAAGGTAAAAACATTGCATTTACAACTGATTCGTATGTTGTTGATCCTATCTTTTTTCCCGGCGGCAATATTGGAAAACTCGCTATCGCAGGAACGGTAAATGATCTTGCTGTTGCAGGAGCTACGCCATTATATTTAAGTTCTTCTTTTATTATTGAAGAAGGATTTCCTATTGATGATCTTGAAGAAATTGTTAAAACTATGGCTTCCGAAGCAAAAAAAGCAGGAGTTAAAATTGTAACCGGTGATACAAAAGTTGTTGATAAAGGAAAATGTGATAAAGTATTTATAAATACAAGCGGTATCGGACAACTTGACGAAAAACATATAGATATCAGTTCAGGAAAAAATATTAAGCCCGGAGATAAAATTATTATTAACGGCACAATTGCCGATCATGGAATGGCTATTTTAAGTGCAAGAAACGAATTAAAAATTACATCCGATATTCAATCGGATTGTGCTTGTCTTAATAAAATGATAAAAAAAGTTCTTGATGTTTCTGATAAGATAAAATTTATGAGAGATGCCACCCGAGGCGGAGTTGCAACTGTCTTGAGCGAACTTGTTGATAATAAAAATTACGGAATTAACATTGACGAATCTTCAGTTAATATAAACGAAAATGTAAAAGGTATTTGCGAAATACTCGGATTTGACCCAATGTATGTAGCTAATGAAGGAAAAGTAGTGATAGTAGCCGGAAGCGAAGATGCAGACAAAATAATTGAAACATTACAAAAGAATGAATTTGGAAAAAACAGTTCCATAATTGGTGAAATAACCGAAAATCATTCCGGCAAAGGATGGATCACAACAGAAATCGGAGGCAAAAGAATTATAGATATGTTGTCGGGCGAACAATTACCCAGAATATGTTAGTATATCGTTCAAATAAATAAATAATTTTTTAAAACAACTAAATAGCTATATGCCATACTCCCTATGAAAGCTGCGCATAGCATCTTCAATATCTTCAAACATGACATAACGATTATCACAACCACTTCTTGAACAAATACTTACAACACCACCAATATCACAATTAAATTTTACCATATCTCCACCACAATCCTTACATTTAACATTACTATTTAGTGTTTCATTGCAATGAGGGCAATAAAAATCAACTAAATCATTTTCATTAAAAACCATATCACTTTTATGCTCAGTACATCCATATACCGAACATAACCTAATTACACCTTTTTTCTCATTACATTTAAGATTAAGTTTGATGCTTGGCATATCATTAACTGTGTTATTTCGATCCATTAATGAAGCACCACAATGTGGACATTTCACATTTAAAGCAATTTTTTTTGGCATAATTTACCTCCGGTTATTTAGTTTATTAATAGTTTAATTGTTGTAAAATTATAATAATTTTCTTTACTAATACAATTATTTTTTCAAACATATATTAATTCTAAATAACATAATATACTGAACGCATTATACTTTACAAATTTAAAAGAAGCAAAATATGTAGTTATCTGTATGTTATGCTTATAAATTTTGGCATTCTCAATTTATATCAGTATCACAAGCATTTTTCTCAAAAATCCGGTAAAAACATAATCAATGGGGAAATATTTCATATTTTTGTTGCTTGAAATTACATACAAATGCATGAATTATCAATTGCAATGAATATTGTAGAAATTGCCAATGAAGAGGCTGAAAAAGCTAATGTAACCTTAGTTCGGGAAATTGATCTTGAGGTAGGAACTTTATCAGGAGTAGTAATTGAAGCACTGGAATTTGCAATGGATGAAGCAGTAAAAAATTCTGTTTTACAAAATGCAAAAATAAAGATCAGAAAAGTTTCGGCAAAAGCAAAATGTTTAAAATGTTCAACAGAATTTCCCGTTGAAGATTATTATACACCATGCCCTGAATGTAATAATTTTGAAACTGAATTAATAAACGGAAAAGAATTAAAGATCAAATCTTTAGTTATTGATAAATAAATAAAACTAAAATTATGTGCGGAACATGCGGATGCGGCGAAGATAATTCAATTAGAATTAGTAAACCCGGCAAAGAAAACAAATTACATCATCATCATAATAATCACAATCATACTCATGACGGGAATGAACATTCTCACGATCATTCTCACCAACACTATCATGATCATTCTCACTCCAATGATCATCTTTCAGAAACAAGTGAACATGCTCACGATCATCACGAACATCATCATGATCATTCACACAAAACAGAGATACAATTAGAGCTTGATATTTTACAAAAAAATAATCTGCTTGCCGAAAGAAACAAAGGATATTTTGAAGCTAAAAATATTATCGCATTAAACATGGTAAGCTCTCCCGGTTCAGGAAAGACATGTATTCTGGAAAGGACTATTAAACATCTTTCAAAAGATATTAAACTCAGTATTATTGAAGGCGATCAGCAAACCATGAACGATGCCAATCGTATTGAAAGTGCCGGAGCTCCTGTTGTACAAATTAATACAGGAAGCGGTTGTCATCTTGATGCTGATATGATAAATAAAGCCGTAAAAGAACTGGAACCCGAAAATAACTCAATTTTAATTATTGAGAATGTCGGTAATCTTATTTGCCCTTCAATGTTCAAACTCGGGGAATCGAAAAGAATTGTAATAATCAGCATTACCGAAGGAGAAGATAAACCAATAAAATATCCTGATATGTTCCGTAGCTCTGATATTTGTATTATTAATAAAACTGACCTCGCACCATATCTTGATATTAATATCGAAAAAATAAAAGAGTACGCCCTTCATGTAAACCATCATCTCAAATTTTTTGAAATGTCAGCCAAAACCGGCGAAGGAATGGATGAATGGTATGAATGGCTGAAAAAACTTAATATTTAGTTTCGGGTTTCGGGTTTTGAGTTCTCAACCTTAAACTTCAAACTCGAAACTATTTATTTTGAACCAATTACACTATGGAAATTAAGTTCAATTCTATCGGCACAATACATACTCCTTACAAGAAAAATGCTCCTTTCAGACCGGAGGAAAATGCTGAAGGTGAATTTTATATTGTTGTGGATAAACAATACCTGAAAGCATTACTTGAACTTGATAAATTTCAATACATAATTGTATATTTTTATTTCGACAGATCAACAAACAAAAATCTTGTTGCACATCCTCCAAACTCAGGAGGAAAAGAGGTAGGTCTTTTTGCCAGCCGTTCGCCTAACCGCCTTAACGGGATAGGCATGAATATTGTAAAATTAATTCGTATAGAAGAAAATATTATTTATACATCAGGTATGGATGCACTTGACAATACTCCCTTACTTGATATAAAACCCTATATCGAAAATCTTGACTCGAAACCGGGAGCTGGAAATGGGTGGAAGAAAGATATGATTTGAGATTGCAGATTTTAGGTACTTGATATCTGAAGATTGGAGACTGAGAACTAAAGACTCAAATTAAGAAAATATGAACTTATTAAAGAAAATATTCAAATTTTATATTGACGGATTTAAAAATATTGATAAACTCGGTATCAAATTATGGATAATTATTGCAATTAAACTTTTTATAATGTTCGTAATATTAAAGATTTTTTTCTTCCCTGATTTTCTAAATTCAAAATTCGATTCGGACAAAGAAAAAGGAGATTATGTAATTGAAAGTCTAACTAAAAATTGATAAGCATGGAAAATTTTGACATGTCTTTAGTAGATTGGTCGAGGGCACAGTTTGCTCTCACGGCAATCTATCACTGGATTTTTGTTCCACTAACGCTTGGTTTGTCTTTTATTATTGCTTTTATGCACACAAAGTATTATAAAACCAAAGCGGATAAATGGAAAAATACAACAAAATTCTGGATGAAAATATTCGGGATTAATTTCGCCATTGGAGTTGCAACGGGAATTATCCTTGAATTTGAATTTGGTACAAACTGGTCAAATTATTCATGGATAGTAGGAGATATTTTTGGTGCTCCGCTTGCAATTGAAGGTATTCTTGCTTTCTTCTTAGAATCTACATTTATTGCAGTAATGTTTTTCGGCTGGGATAGAGTAAGTAAAAAATTCCACATGCTTTCGTCATGGTTTGTTGCAATAGGCTCAAACCTTTCGGCACTTTGGATTTTAGTGGCAAATGCATGGATGCAAAATCCGGTAGGAATGCAATTTAATCCTGATACCGCCCGTAACGAAATGGTTGATTTTTGGGAAATATTGTTATCGCCAACAGCAATATATAAATTTTTGCATACAATAACTAACGGTTATGTGGTAGCATCTTTATTCGTAATTGGCATTAGTGCATGGTTTATTCTTAAAGGTCGGCATTTGGAATTTGCAAAAAGAAGTATGCAAATAGCTGCAATTTTCGGATTGGTGGCATCGCTTGTTCTGGTTTATACAGGAGATGGCTCAGCATATTGTACAGCTAAAGATCAACCAATGAAACTTGCTGCTATGGAAGGTCTTTATGAAGGAGGTAATGAGCAGGGTTTAGTAACAGTAGCTTTACCAACACCCTGCAAAAAATATGGTGATGATAAAAACGATTATCTTTTTGCTGTAAAAATTCCTTATTTGCTCTCATATCTTGCAACGAGAAATTTTGACGGATATGTACCTGGTGTCAATAATATTATTGATGGCGACAAAAAGCATGGAATAGTTTCTGTTGAGGAAAGAATGGAAAATGGGAAGATTGCAATAAATGCACTTAAAGAATACAAAACTTCTGAGGATAAAATAGTTAAAGATAAGGCATTAGAAACTTTCAGAGAAAATTATAAACATTTCGGTTATGGTTTTCTTCCTGATAAAGAAGCTGCAATTCCTAATGTTCCATTAACATTCTACAGCTTTCATATAATGGTAGGTTTAGGTTTTTATTTTATAATGTTGTTTGCTGTAATTTTATTTTTCTCAATAAAACAAACTATAGATAAGAAAAAAATCTGGTTAAAAATTGCATTATGGTCAATTCCTCTCGGATTTATTGCTTCCGAATTAGGTTGGGTTGTTGCCGAAGTTGGTCGCCAGCCATGGACAATACAAGATATTTTACCAACAATGGCATCAACATCTCATTTAAGTGTTTCATCAGTCCAAACTACTTTTTGGCTTTTCACTGTATTATTCACCGTTTTGCTGATTGCTGAAATCAAAATCATGATTCATCAAATTAAATTGGGACCAAAAGAAGAAAGGAGTTAATTATGTTTGAAAATTTATCATATCTCGCATTACAACAATATTGGTGGATAATAGTATCCTTACTGGCATCTTTGTTGGTATTTTTAATGTTTGTTCAGGGTGGGCAAACATTATTTGGTCAATTATCTAAAACCGAAAAAGAAAAGTCATTGCTAATAAATTCTATCGGAAGAAGATGGGATGTTACTTTTACTACTCTCGTAACATTCGGAGGTGCTTTCTTTGCTTCATTCCCATTGTTTTATTCAACAAGTTTCGGAGGTGCTTATTGGGTTTGGATGATTATACTTTTTAGTTTTATTATTCAGGCTGTATCTTATGAGTACCGCTCAAAGGCGAATAATTTTCTGGGACAAAAAACTTATGATACTTTTTTATTTATTAACGGAATAATGGCAACCATATTAATTGGTATAGCAGTCGGAACATTTTTTACAGGTTCCGAATTTTCAGTTGATAAATTAAATATTACAAATCCTGCTGACCCTGTTATTTCAAGATGGGAGACTGCAACTCACGGTCTTGAAGCAATTTTGAATATTACAAATTTAAGCCTTGGACTTGCAATATTCTTTTTATCGCGTGTATTAGCCGGTTTATATTTTATAAATAATATTGATAACGATACTATTGTAAAAAAAACTGCAAAACAAGTTAAATTATGTGCAATTCCATTTCTTGTTTTCTTCTTATTATTTGTTGGATCAATTCTTACAAAAGAAGGCTTTGCCGTTAATCCGGATACAAAAGAAGTGTTTATGGAAAAATTCAAATACCTGCACAATCTTATTGAAATGCCAATAGTATTAATTATGTTTTTGACCGGTGTTGTTGGAGTGTTTTACGGAATTTTCATCGGAGCTTTTAAAACATCAACTAAAGGATTTTGGTATAGCGGAGCAGGTACGGTATTAACAGTTCTTGCAGCTTTTATGTTGGCAGGTTTCAATAATACTGCTTTTTATCCGTCAACTTATGATTTACAAAGTTCCCTGACTATTCAAAATGCTTCATCAAGTCAATATACTTTAACTGCAATGAGTTATGTTTCTTTATTGGTTCCGTTTGTTATAGCATATATTTGGTATGCATGGAAATCATTAAATAAGAAAAAAGTAAGTGATGATGATATTAGAGAAGATGATATGGCTTATTAGGAATTTACGAAATGAAATTAATTTCATTAACTTTAAAAAAATAAATGATACATTTGTTTAAAAAAATATAATGAAAGCAAAAAAAATAAAGGAAAATATCTATTGGGTTGGTGCAATTGATTGGGATGTACGAAATTTTCACGGATATCTTACTCAAAGAGGAACCACTTATAATGCATATTTAATTATTGATGAAAAAATAACATTAATTGATACGGTAAAACCCGGATTTAAAAATGAGATGCTGGCACGTATCTCAAATATTATTGACCCTTCGAAAATTGATTATATTGTATCTAATCACGTTGAAATGGACCACTCGGGAGCTTTACCAAAAATGATGGAACTTGCTCCTAACGCTACAATTATTACATGTCCTAATGGAGATAAAGGTTTAAAAGCTCATTATAAAAAAGATTGGGATTTTAAGATAGTTAAAACCGGTGATAAAATTTCACTGGGTAAAAGATCTTTGGAATTTTTACTAACTCCTATGGTTCATTGGCCCGATAATATGGTTGCATATATGCCTGAAGAAAAAATATTATTTTCAAATGATTCTTTTGGACAACATTATGCTTCATCAGAAAGATTTGATGATGAATGTCATCCTGATATTATTATGGAAGAAGCAAAAAAATATTATGCAAACATCGTTCTTCCTTATGGTAAGCAAGTTCAAAAAGAATTGGACGCAGCATCTGCACTTGATATAAAAATGATAGCACCGAGTCATGGGATTATTTGGAGAAGTAATTTAGACAAAATAATTCCGTTGTATCAGAAATGGAGTAAAAACGAAACAAACAAAAAGGCAATTATTGTTTATGATACTATGTGGCATTCAACCGAAATTATGGCTAATGTTCTACTGGAAGTCTTTGAAGAAAAAGGTTTTAGTACTTCAATGAGAAACCTTCAGCATAACCATATTTCAGATATTATGTCAGAATTGATTGATGCCGAATACATTTGTGTAGGTTCTCCTACTTTAAATTCGACAATGATGCCATCGGTAGCAGGATTCCTTACCTA
>DAOVNY010000024.1 GCA_030630005.1 Bacteroidales bacterium
TGCACAAACAGATATTTTTTATGCCGATGTGGCAAACAAAATAAACCAATATAAAGCTACAAGGGAAAGCGGCAGCGGGAACCGGGGCTTTGAGCCCACCGAACTTCCGGCATTAGAGGGCAGCCCTGTTGATTATGTTATCATAACCAACAATACCGATGTTTACGGTGATACAGTTGGTGATTTTACAAACAAATTTCAGGAATTTGCCGATTGGAAAATCCAAAGCGGCAGTCCTGCAAAAGTTATTACCGTTGATGCCATACGCAATGCTTACCCCGGAGTGGACATAGCCGAAAAAATACGCGAATTTATAAAAGATGCCCATAAACTTTGGGGAACTGAATATGTATTGCTTGGAGGAAATGCCCCTATTATTCCGGTAAGGTGGATAAATAAGCCTGAATATTCTTCACACATGCCAACCGATCTATATTATTCGGCAATTTGGCATCATAGTATTGAATATGATGATAACTGGAATAAAGATGGAAATATTATATTTGGGAATGGAACTACTATAAATACTGACTATTGTGATTTCACCCCCGAAATCGCCGTGGGCCGTGCACCGGTGGATACCGATGCGGAAGTGGATTTATTTTTAAAGAAAAACTTTATCTATTACCGTTGCTCTTTTGCACCAAGTGTACCTGATGGGGCCTGGCTTGATAAACAGTTAAATCTTCAGGGGATAACTTTTGAAGTTCCATGGAATAGTCCGGTGAACGGGTTAAAGCACTCCTTTAACATTATCCAAAGCCATCACCAAGACTCCAATATTTATGGTATGTTTGAATATTTTGAAAACTGGGAAGTGGATACAATCCATCCTGATTGGTGTCCGGCATATTATCCAACCGACACAAACGGATGTACAACAAACGGAGTTCCTATTAATGATGAGTATCTGGAGCATGATGCAGTTGTAAATCAAATCAATCAAAGATACGGCATAATTAATCATTTTGAGCATTCGGGACCTTTAGGGCTTGGTCTCTGCTTCGTAACTAATAGCACAACCGCTTTGCGACCATCTGATTTTCAAAACCTGGACGCAACAAATAAATATGGTGTTTTTATTTCAGGCGGTTGCCATACTGTACCAATTGAAAGAAATGAATATATAAGTGAGAAATGGATAACCGCACCAAATGGAGGGGTTGCATTTATTGGAGCTACTGCTAATTTTCAAGCTTATCAAAGTTTTGAATATAATTATGCTTTTTTTAACTCATTATATACTTCAAATATTCATAATATTGGGTTAACAAATAGTTTTACAGCAAATAATTGTAGTAATTATTATATAAATTATTTGTACAAAATCGTAAACTTACTTGGCGACCCCGAACTCTCAATTTATACTGATGAGCCTGTAAACATGAATGTAACTCATAATAGTACCATTACAACAGGCAATTCAGATTTCAATGTAAATGTTACAGGTTTTCCAACAGGGGAAGAAGTTAAAATAAGCCTGTATAAAGAAAATGAAGTTCATGCTTCCACTGAATCAAGCACAGGTGTAGTTACTTTCAATATTACACCCGATACCCCCGGCGAAATGAAACTCACGGTAACCTGCCACAATGCCGAGCCTTATGAAGCTGCAATTAATGTAACACAAAACCCCGGTGTTCATTTATATAAAAGCAATGTAACAGTAATTGATGAAAACGGGAACGGGTTTATAGAACCGGGTGAAACCATTGATTTAAGCATTGAGTTAAGTAATTCAGGGGCAACAAATGCAAGTGGCATCACGGGCGTATTAACAACAAGCGATGCCGTAATAACTCAAAATATCTCCGCTTATCCCAATATACCATCGGTACAAACAGGTACTTCACTTGTAAATTATACCTTTGTTGCAAGTACCGATAGTATTTATAATGGTAAAGTAATTCCCTTTGAACTCAATATTACTTCTGCTCAAGGCAGTTTTACTGAGCCTTTCTTCTTAAACCTTAAAAGTGCGCAACTTGAACCGGGCAACAGAACGGTATTGGTAAGCGGAATTGAAACAAACACCTTTAACCCGGGCGATGCTGCCGAATTATTTGTTGATATTCATAACTATGGAACCATAACTGCAAGCAATTTAACAGCAGTATTATCAACCGGTTTACCATCAAATATAGTAACAGTTACAGCAGGAACACAAAGTTACGGTGATATTGAGAGTTTTGAAAAAGTTTCAAATACTGATCCTTTTACTTTCAATGTTGGTCAGAATTACAGCGGAGAAGATTTAATATTTGAATTAACATTAACCGATGATTTTGGAAAAACCGATGTATTCGAATTAAATTTGACAGAGGCCTTTCCCGACTCGATTTCCGGTTTCGACTTCTCATCAGGCAAAGACGATATTACAATAACCTGGGAAAAAATTGATGACATTAAAGGATACAACATCTATAGAAGCGATACGGAAACAGGTGCTTATGAAAAACTGAATAATTTCATAGTTTCCGGAACATCAATGTATTACGACCCCGAAGTGGAAGAATTATCGGAGTATTTTTACAAAGTGAGTGTTATCTCCATTACCGGCAATGAAAGAAATCTTGATGAGTTAGCAGCAAATCAGGCATGGACATCCTTGGATGCACACAGTGGATTTCCAATAGCAGTTTATACTAGTGTTGCTACCGGTAGCAAAACCTCTGTAACAGTTGCAGACGTTGATGAAAACGGAACTGATGAATTATTTCCTGCTTTTAAAAAGTTACGAGATGGAATAATAATGGGCTTTTACGAAACAGGACAGGAACTTTATAATATTGATGGTAATGAAACAAGTGTTTCAGGATTTGCAAAGATCATATTACCTGAGGATAACAACGGAAATACAGATGGAGGAGGATTATGGTCTAAAGCTTCTGTTGGGGATATTGATAATGATGGTAATGCTGAAGTATTTGTTACTACTAACGGTGATTATTATGCTACTAAGAGAGGGTATCTTTTTGGATTTAAAACCATTGATGAGGAAAATCCGATAAATCATCCCGATCCTTTATGGGATGGAGTACCTGTTAATTTAGGGCATCGTTCATATTCAAGTCCTGTTTTAGCAGATCTGGATGGGGATGGATATATGGAAATAATAACTAATCAAGAAAGGCAAAAGATTAGTGTTTTTTCTAATGATGGTACATTAGTATGGGAGAAAGAAGTAGGGAGTAGTCCATGGTATTCTTATGGATATTTAGCTGTTGCCGATTTGGATGGCGATGATTTAAAAGAAGTTATTATTGGTACAAAATCACCTGGTGCAATTTATATTTTTAATTATGATGGAACTGATTTTAATGGCACAAATCCCATTTATACAAGTACTACTCACCGGTTTGACGCAAACCCGGTTATTGCTGATATAGATAATGATGGTGAGTATGAGATTTTAATTACTGGTAGAAACGGTTATTCCGGGAATTTGTATGCCTTTAACCCTGATGGGTTATTTGTTTCAGGTAAATGGGACGGTCAGATATCAATCAACTTTGTGACTGGACAATATACTGATGATTTAACACCCCAACCTGCTGTAGGTGATTTAAATAATGATGGTTTATTAGAAGTAGTAATTGCAGATAAAAATAAAGTTTATGTTTTTGATAATTTTGGAAATAGCATTGATGGATTTCCTGTGGATATTGATGATTTGGATTTCGGAAGAAGTTCTCCGGTACTTGCTGACATCGATTCGGACGATGAAATTGAAATAATTATTGCTGCATCTAATGACAGAATATATGCGTTCAATCCTGATGGCACAGAGTGTGTTGGTTGGAGGTTAAGTTCCAAAAGCCCTGATGGTTTTGCAGGAACACCAACTATATCTGATTTAGACAACGATGGTTTTAGCGAAATAATTATTAGCGATACAGACTGTAAAACGCATGTTTGGAAAACAACCGGAGATGCAGATAAAATAGAATGGGGCAGTTACAGGGCAAATGCACAAAACACCGGGGTTTATAAAGCCGAGTGCATGTTCTCGGATATTTATACAATAGAAATTACCGGGGCAAATACCGTTTGGGATTATGATAAACATATTCAGGGTCATTTGATTGTAAAAGCAAATTCAGATTTAACAATACATTCAAAAGTTACTTTTGTAGAAGAAAGTAAAATTATTGTTGAACCCGGTGCTCAACTGACCATAGATGGCGGCACGCTGACCAATAAATGCGGTAATATGTGGCAGGGTATCGAAGTGTGGGGAGATAAAAACAGTCATCAATTTGAAATAGATGGAGTCTGTGCCCAGGGTAAATTGGTTTTAAAAGATGCTCTTATTGAAAACGCTTATGAAGCAATCAAAGTCTGGGAACCTGGTAATTTTAATTCAACCGGTGGTATTATTTTTGCAAAAAATACTACTTTCCGTAATTGCAGGCGTGCAGCTGAATTTATCAGTTACCGTAATTATCATCCATACATTCCACAAACTGAAATGAATAACCTTAGCTATTTTAAAAATTGCACTTTTGAAATAGATGAAAACTATGATCAACCTTCCGCATTTTATGCATTTATAAGTCAATGGAAAGTGAAAGGTGTTGATTTTTATGGATGTCGTTTTCATAATCTTGATAACACATCAAATCCTTATGGAATTGGTATAATTTCAATTGATGCCGGTTATTCCGTAACAAGTTATTGTGATGACATTATTTATCCTTGTCCACCTGAAAATACTGTATATTCTGAGTTTTCAGGTTTTCAAAAGGGTATTGAATGTTCGAATGAAGAAACGAGTTATTACGTTACCGTTAAATATTCAAACTTCAGTGATAACATTTATGGTATTTATAATAACGGTTCAAATAATCAAGTAGTAGTATTTAATGATTTTGAAACTACAAAATCAACGGGCTTATATTCAATAAATATATTGCTTAACGGATGTACAGGGTTTACAGTTGAAGAAAACAATTTTACTTCAACATTAGGTCCGCCATACAATGATTTTTATCCTTATGGTATTTGGGTAAATAATTCGGGTGAAGATGAGAACCTTATTTACAAGAATAATTTTAGCAATATGTATATTGCAAATCATGCAAGCGGTATCAATTTAAACGAAAGAAACGAAGCTATAGGTTTGAAATATGAATGTAACACGAATCTCAATAATGTATATGACTTTATTGTTGGTAGAAGAAGCGGGATAGCTACAATACAAGGTTCTATTGAACGAGCTGCAGGCAATACTTTCACACATAACATCACACCTGATGGTAGTGATTTTGCCAACAATGGGAATTGGATTATCCAGTATTATTATGATGAATTTGAAACTTACGAGATTCCAGAGAATTATTACGGATTAGAAACTGACCGAGGAAGGGATCATCCTTGTATTTCCAATTTTGGTTTTGAAACACCAAAACTAACTACAGTTGAAAAAAATCAACTTGAACAATCATATTCAACAAATACAACCGGTTTTAATGATGCCCTAACAGTATATAATTCGTTTAATGATGAGGGAAATACTTCAAATTTAGTTTCCGATATTAATAACTATCAACCCGGTCAAACAAATGAACTGCGAGGCAGATTGCTTAATGATTCGCCTCATTTATCAGAAGAAGCACTCAAAAAAGCAGCAGATAAATGGGTTGTTCTGCCTCATAATATTTTATTTGAGATTTTATCGGCAAATCCTGATGAAATGGGAGATGAAGAATTTCTTGATTATTTGGCTAACAAACCGGATCCGCTTCCTGAATATATGATTGATTTGTTAAGAGATACTTTAGGCATAGTAACTTATAAAACCATACTCAAAAATGACATGAGCTATTACTCATCGGGCAGGCATTACGCTGCAACAAAGTTGCTTATAAATGAATTGGCAGATACATCATACTCATCTCTTGATTCATTACGCTACTGGCTAAATGAGAAAAATAATCTGGGAAGTGAATTTTCGGAAGTTGACAGTTATCTTCACGATGAAGATACTACAGAAGCTGTTAATATTTTAGCATCAATATCAAACACAATTGAGCTAAATGAATGGACTCAACCTGAAGTTGATTATTTTACAACACTTAAAAACCTATTAATCACTCTAAAAAGCAATAATCAAACAATATTTGATATTGATAGCATTCAAAAATTAACTTTGAATACAATTGCCGATTCAAGTAGTTATATTGCAGGGGCTCAGGCAAGAGGAATACTTCACTTTGTTTTTCATGAAGATTCTTTACTTATCCCAAGCATACCTGATACTACATTACTAAAAAATAGTCCGGTGAATTTCACTAACCCATTTGAAAAGGAAGTGGAAAAAATATTCAAAGTAATTCCGAATCCCGCAAAGGATTGGTTGTCATTTGAGTATATAATGCCTGATAATACCACTAAAGCCAACATTGTACTAATAGATAATTTTGGTACATCATTTATTAATTTTGATGTATATCAGCAAAGAGGAGTAAAAAATATTAGTCTTATAAATATTCCTTCAGGTACATATATTTGTCTTTTTAGGGCAAATGGAGTAATCCTTGAAATGCAGAAGATTATAATAATAAAGTAATTGTTGAAAAAATAATAAACCAGACAGGTTTCAAATTCCTGTCTGGTTTAAATTAGACTCCGGTAAGACTTTAAAAATCAGGTTAACTCCCCAAAGTAGCCACCATCACAGCTTTGATGGTATGCAGTCTGTTTTCGGCTTCATCAAAAACTAATGATGCTTCTGATTCGAAAACTTCATCGCTTGCTTCCATTGCGTCAACACCAAATTTTTGATAAATTTCTTTCCCAAAGTATCAACTTCTTTTTGTGTGATTTATACAAAAATAGAAATTTTTAATTTAACTGGGATCAAGAATAAAACTTTCGAGAAAATATACATAGAATAATTCAGGCAAAAAAAACCACTCTTGATGAGTGGTTTAAGTTGTGGTACCACCTGGAATTGAACCAGGGACACACGGATTTTCAGTCCGTTGCTCTACCAACTGAGCTATGGTACCGGCATTTTTGAGTTTGCAAATGTACATAAGATTTTTAAAATTGAAGAAAAAAAAGTAAAATTTCTTGATTTTTTTCTTTAGAAGTATTTTTAAAGTGTTGTTATTAATATAATTATCTTTGCAGAAAAAATGGAGTACTGGAATTGTGGAATATCCATCCATACGGACTTCCTTTGGTCGTACGGACTTCCTTCGGTTGTTGGAATGATGGAATACTGGAATAATGAAACCACAGTGAAATATGCTCCTTTGTCGCATTTCACGTGGTAAAAAATGAAACTAATTATAGACTTTGGAAATACTTTAATTAAGCTTGCTCTTTTTGATGGGAAAGACTTGATAAATATTTGGTTTCAGGAAAAATTACATCCCGACAAGGTTACAAGTTTTATTATTGATTTTATTGCAAAATTTCCGCCAAAACAAAAACCACATTCAATAATTATTTCTTCAGTTGTGGATATTCCCATTTCGTTGAGTGAATATTTGAGAGAGAATTTCACTTTTCTTGAATTAACTTCAAATACTCCTGTTCCACTTATCAATAAATACAAAACTCCTGAAAGTCTTGGTAAAGACCGTCTTGCTGCCGTTGTTGCTGCCGGCAATTTATATCCCGAGAAAAATATTCTTGTTATTGAAGCTGGCACATGTATAACGTATGACTTTTTAAATTCGGAAAATGAATATTTGGGTGGCGGAATATCTCCCGGCATTGAAATGCGATTTCAATCACTGTATAATTTTACCGATAAGCTTCCGTTTGTAAATAAACGGGAATGCGAAAATTTAATTGGCCAGACTACAGAAAAGTCTATTTTGTCAGGAATTTTTAATGGTGCTGCTGCTGAAATTGATGGTATTATCAACTGTTACAAAGAAAATTATGAAAATTTAACAATAATTTTAAGCGGTGGAGACATAAAATATTTTGATAAAAGACTAAAAAATAACATCTTTGCAGTCCCAAATTTAGTATTAATGGGATTAAATATAATTTTAGATTATAATGATAAGCAGTAAATTAAAGATCAGATATATTTTCTTGATACTTGCAGTTTTTGGATTTAACTATATATCGGCACAAATAAGAACAAATTCACCATATTCATTATTTGGTATTGGACATGTAAATAATTCAAATATTAATGTAAGAAGTTTTGCAATGGGTGGGTTAGCATATTCGCTGAGAAGTTCACAATTTGTTAATGTTGCAAATCCTGCTTCATATACAGCTTTCGATTCGGCTTCATTTGTATTCGAAGGTAGTTTTGATGGAAGCATTATAAGTTTAAAAACATCTGAAGTTACAGAAAACACCAATTATGCTTCATTAAATTATCTGACTTTCGGGGTGCCGGTTACCCGGTGGTGGAGAAGCAGTTTTGGTTTATTGCCGTTTAGTAATGTGGGATATAATATTAGCGAAGACCATTATCCCGAAAATATCGGTCATGTTCAATATCTTAACAAAGGTGAAGGGGGAATAAATCAGGTGTTTTGGGGTAATGCTTTTAAAATAGGCAAAAATCTTTCGATAGGTATTAACGCAAAATATTTATTCGGGACTATTGACAGAAATCGTATTGTCGCTTTTCCTGATTCAATATATATTTTAAATACAAATATTCAAAATTCTATTATTACTTCCGACTTTTATTTTACTTATGGATTACAGTATCATAAGCAATTTAAAAATAATATCATTTTTAATGCAGGATTAGTTTACTCACATTCGACAAAAATAAATGCCAGAAAAGAAACTCTGACACGTTCATTTTTTGGTAGTGTAAGTAATGTCGAACAATGGAGAGATACAATTAGTTATAACCCTGACATTAAAGGCAATTATGTTATTCCCGAAAGTGTTGGCGGTGGAATTTCATTTCAAAAGAAAGATAAATGGTTGATAGGTGCTGATATTAGTTGGCAAAAGTGGGAAGATTATTCATCTTTTGGAGTTAGTGATTCTTTGCAAAATAGCATGAATATTTCTGTTGGAGGTCAGTTTATTCCGAATAAATACAGCATTTTTTCGTATTGGGAAAAAGTAAACTATCGTTTTGGGCTTAGGTATTCCGAATCGTATCTTCAACTTAACGAACACCAAATAAATGAAGTCGGATTGAGTTTTGGAATGGGTTTACCGTTGTGGAAAACAAAGTCAACTTTTAACTTTGGTATAGAATTTGGTAAAAAAGGTACTACATTAGATAACTTAATTCAAGAAAATTATGTTAAATTTACATTTGGAATTGCATTTTATCAAAATTGGTTTATAAAAAGAAAATATCAATAAAAATAAATATAAAAATCTAAAAAGATGAAAAGAAGATTATTATCGATTGTGCTAATGTTGACCATTGGAGTTTTTTCGTATTCAGGTTTAAATGCACAGGAATCAGATAAAACAAAAAAGGTAGATTTAGGCCCAAAATATGGAAAAGATAGTATAAGATGTGTGATGAATATTTCTCTTTACAGAGAATTTTATAAACAGTGGAAACAAAGTAAATATAAAAATTGTGCAATAGATGATGCAATAAAACCATGGCGCTGGGTATTCTTAAATTGCCCGCGTGGCACTCAAAATACCTATGTTGATGGTGTAAAGATCATGAAATATTTGATTAAAAATGAAAAAAATAATGCTGTAAAAGATAAATATATTGATACTCTGATGATGGTTTATGATCAGAGGATAAAATATTATAGTAAAAAAGAAGGATATATTCTCGGACGTCAAGGGGTAGATATTTTCGGACTAAGAACAAAAGATTTTGAAAAAGCGTATAATATTTTTAAAAAATCTGTAGAGATACAGGGAAACGAGTCTGCCGGTCCTGTATTAGTTTATTATTTCAGATCAACAATTAAAATGGCAAAAGCAAGTCTTATTGATATTGCAACAATAGTTAAAACTTTTGACCGGATATGCGAAATAATAGATTACAACATTAAGAAAAGTAAAAGTCTGGGAAAATCAACTGCAAATTGGGAAAATACTAAAGGAAATATTGAATTGGGTTTTGAGCCTTATGCAACTTGTGAAAATCTTATTGGGATTTATCAGAAAAAATTTGATGAAAATCCTGATAATATTGAATTACTGAAAAAGATCACAAAAATTCTTGACAAAAAGGATTGTAATGATGATCAATTGTTTTTTGATGCAACTCTTAAATTATATGAACTTGAACCAACTTGTGCTTCAGCATATTTGATTGGTAAAATGTACTTAAAACAGGAAAATTATATCGAAGCAATTAAGTATTTACCTGAGGGAACAAAACTTGAAGATACTGAAGATGTTGCTGATTGTTATATTTTACTTGCAGAATCGTACCGTAGTTTTAAAAACTACCCAAAATCACGTTCTTATGCGTTAAAAGCACTTGAGGTTAGACCTGATGAAGGAAGCCCTTTAATTATTATTGGAGATATGTATGCTGCAAGTGCCAATGATTGTGGAGATAATGAACTAACAAAAAAGGCTGCATATTGGGCAGCAGTGGATAAATATTACAAAGCTAAAAAAATTGATCCCTCACTCGAAGGAATTGCAAACAGCCGGATTTCATCTTATTCAGCACATTTTCCAAAAATTGAAACAATTTTCTTTGAAAATCTCAATGTTGGAGATACTTATAAAGTTGAATGTTGGATAAATGAAACTACAACTATAAGAGCTGCCAAATAATTTAAAAGTGAAAATTTTAATCAGGACATATTCTGGTAGAATTATAAAAAATCTTACAAAAAGCATTATTATGATCTTTTTCATGGTAATGCTTTTTGGGTGTAAATCTGATATAAAAACTATTTATATTTACGGAGAAATTGATACATTACCGGAAATGATAGCTAAAGATATTGAATTTATTAGAAGCGATTCCGGTATTGTTCAGGCACTTTTAACAAGCCCCCTGATGAATAAATATTCAGGAAAAAAGCCTTTTATTGAATTCCCTGACGGTTTCAAAGTGCAGTTTTATGATTCATTGCTTAATGTAAAATCGTTTATAACTGCAAATTATGGAATTAGCTATGAGAAAAAAAAACGAATGGAAGCATATAAAAATGTTGTTGTTATTAATAATGAAAAAAATGAAAAACTAAATACCGAGCATTTAATCTGGGACCAAAGTAAAAAGATAATTTTTTCGAATGTTGCCATTAAAATCACTACAAAAGATGAAGTTATTTTTGGTGATGGACTTGAATCAGATGAAACTTTTGATAAATACGAAATAATAAATCCTACCGGTGTTTTTCATGTTAGTGATGATGGCGGTGAATAATGACAGGGTGAGATTTATTTCTAACAAGAAACTATAACTTTAGGCAATTTAGGCACTCCAAACTTTAGGCACTAATTAATTACATAAAGATAATTAAATGAACCCATGGTTAATTATACTGATAACATTAATTTTTTCTGCCTTTTTTTCAGGTATGGAAATAGCTTTTGTTAGTGCCAATAAATTAAAGACAGAACTTGATAAAAGTCAGGGAAAACTTTCTGCTAAAATATTGTCTGATTTCTACAGCTCATCGTCAAATTTTATTGGAACACTTTTATTAGGTAATAATATTGCACTTGTAGTTTATGGTATTTTTATGGCTAAGATGCTTGAGCCGGTGATAATTAATATATTACCACAAGCTCTTGCAACTGAATATATCATTTTGCTGATTCAAACTGTTATCTCAACAATTTTTATTCTTATTGTTGCAGAATTCATACCTAAAGTTCTTTTCAGGATAAATCCAAACAGAATAATGAATATGTTTGCAATTCCTGTTAAGATCATTTCATTTTTGTTTTTCCCTATAGTATCAGTTTTTATTCAGGCAGCAAAAATTACTTTTAAACTTTTTTTTAAAGAAAAGTTTTTGCAAAAAAAATATGTTTTTTCACATATTGATCTTGACGAATATGTTAAAGAATTTTCGGGTGATAAAATCTCTGAAAATCCGGATATTAATGAGATACAGATGTTTCAGAATGCAATTGATTTCAGAAATATTAAGTTGCGCGAATGTATGACACCACGTACTGAAATTATAGCTCTTGATAAAAATGCCTCAATTAATAAGCTGAACAAAAGCTTTATTAAAACCGGTCATTCAAAAATTTTGATATACGAGGAATCAATAGACAACATTATCGGCTATACATATTTGTACGATATGTTTAAAAACCCTGAAAGCATTTCTTCTATCCTGAAAACCATAATTATTGTACCCGAAACTATGCTTGCCAATAAAGTTTTGTCAATGATGATAAAGCAGCAAAAAAGTGCTGCATTGGTAGTTGATGAATTTGGCGGTACTTCGGGAATGGTTACTCTTGAAGATATTATTGAAGAAATATTTGGTGAAATAGAAGATGAGCACGAATATGACCAGGATGAATATATCGAAAAGAAAATAAGCGATAATGAATATATATTTTCAGGAAGGCTGGAAATAGATCAGTTAAATAATAAATATAATTTTAATTTACAGGAATCGGAAGAATTTGAAACCCTCGCAGGATTAATTATTAATTCGGCTGAATGTATTCCAAAAGTTAATTTTGAAATTAAAACAGGAGACTATCTTTTTAAAATATTACAAGCAACTGAAACCAAAATTGTTCAGGTAAAATTGACAATTACTCCATCACGTCATTAGTTACCATAAATCCGCAAGGATTTTTATTAGTGTAATGTAATGAGTGGATTATACAGAAAATCGTTCACCGATTTTAGTGATACAAAATTAGTGTTAATTAGTGAAATTAGTGTCAAAATGGAATCTGCTTGCGGATTTAAGAAGTTACTAAAATTATTTTTTTATTAAAAATTCTGTTGTACATTTGCAAACTCAAAAAAAAACAAGAAAAAAATGGCAGCAATAGGAAGTATTAGAAAGCAATCAGGATTATTAATAATTGTTGTTGGAATAGCAATGGCAGCTTTTATCTTAGGTGATTTTATGAAAGGAAGTCCACGTAGGTCAAATATTGTAGGCGAAATTAACGGAGAAAAAATTACATATCCTGAGTTTTCCCGGAAAGTTGAAGAGAATCTTGAAATTGAAAAACGGAATAAGAATACAAGTAATCTTACAGCAGTTGAAAGTTTTGAAGTTAGGCAACGTACATGGAATAGCTTTGTTAAAGAAACAATTCTTGAGCAAGAATATGAAGAAATAGGTATTTCAATTCCAACAGAAGAATTGTCTGAACTAATTTATGGGAAAAACCCGCATCAATTTATTCAACAAAATTTTGTGAACCCTGAAACCGGTGTATTTGATCCGGGTATGGTAAGAAGATTTATGCAAACTCTTGATCAAATGGATCAAGTACAACTTAATCAATGGAAAAATTTTAAAGAAGCAATTATTACCGACAGGATAGGATCAAAATATAAAAAATTATTTTCAGATTCGTATTTTATGCCCGAACCTTTTGCTAAAAATTTATACAATGAAAGTAATACAAATGCCAAGGTCAGAGTGGTTGTGAAAAACTATTCTCAGATTTCTGATAGTTTAATTGTATATACTGATGAAGATATAAAAGACTATTACGAAAAAAATAAAGAAAAATTTGAACAGCAGGAATCAAGAGATATCGATTATGTTATTTTTGATATAAAAGCATCCAAAAAAGATCATATCAAAATAAAAGAAGAAGTTGATGAAATTTATAGCGATTTCCTTGAAGCCGAAAATATAAATTCATTTGTTAATGCAACTTCTGATAACAGATATGATAGCACTTTTTATAAGGAAGAAGATTTAGCTGTAAGTATTGCCGGAAAAATTAAAAATGCAAAACAGGGAACTTTTGTTTCGCCTTATGTTGATAATAATGCTTATCACATGGCGAAATTAGTTGATGTTCAATATCGCCCTGATTCAATGAAAGCAACACATATTTTAATTGCATATCAAGGAGCGTATAGAACTATCCAAACAAGAACAAAAGATCAAGCAAAAGTTTTGACTGACAGTTTATTAAAAGTTGTTAAAAGAAATTCAGGCAAAATTGAAAGCCTTGCCAGAGAATTTTCGGATGATGGCTCTGTAAAAAATAATAATGGAGACCTCGGTTGGTTTGCTGATCAAACTATGGTTGGTCCATTCAACCAAGCTGTTCTTGAAGGTAAAACAGGTAAAGTAACAATGGTTGAAACTCCATTTGGATATCATATTATTAAAATTACCGGCAAACAAAAACCTGTAAAAAAATATCGTGTAGCAATAATTGATAGAGCAATTGAACCAAGTAGTAACACATATCAGGAAGTTTATGTTAAGGCAAGTAAATTTGCAGGAGAAAATACTACAGCCGAAGCTTTCCAAAATGCAATTGTTAAGCAAGGGCTTAACAAAAGATCTGCAACTAATTTAGCTCCCATGTCAAATAATATTCCCGGAATCGAAAATCCGAGAGTGATTATTCGTTGGGCTTATGAAGATGGTGTTGAAGAAGGAAGTATTTCAAAAATATTTGATATGGATGGTAGTTATATTATTGCCGTTGTAAGCAAGGTAAGAGAAAAAGGAGTTAAAGAAATAGAAGATGTTGAGGATAATGTAAAACGAAGTGTTATTGAAAATAAAAAGGCTGAATTAATTAAAGATATGATAGCTGCTTCTGTCGGAACAGACATAAATGAAATAGCAGCAGATATTAAAGCTGATGTTGATACAGTTGAAAATATTAATTTCGGATCAGCAACCTTAATAGGTTTCGGTCGCGAACCTAAAGTTATTGGTGAAATTTTTTCTATGGAAAAAAATAAATTATCAGCACCAATTCAGGGAAACAGAGGAGTTTATATGGTGATTATTGATGAAATAACTGAGGCTCCTGAAGGAACGAATTATACTATTTCTGTTAATCCTGTAAAACAGGCATTCCAATCAAGGATCATGAATAATTATTTATACAGATCTCTCGAAAAAATTTCTGATGTTGAAGATAACAGGATATTGTATTATTAGAATTACAACACATCCAACCTTGCTGCATCTAATTTTAAAAAGATAAAAAGTAAAATTGTAAAAGCCCAGAGAGATGATCCGCCATAACTGAAAAAAGGCAAGGGGATACCAATTACAGGTGTAATACCTATTGTCATCCCGATATTTATCAAAAAATGAAAAAACAAAACAGAAGCAAGCCCATATCCATAAATACGGGCAAAGGCTGATCGCTGTCGTTCAGCTAATTTTATAATTCTTATCATCAGCGAAAGCAACAAAATTATTACAGTCGAACATCCCCAAAACCCCCATTCTTCGCCAACAGTACTAAAAATAAAATCAGTGCTTTGTTCGGGAACAAAATTATATTTGGTTTGAGTTCCTTTTAGAAATCCTTTTCCGGTTAGCCCTCCCGAGCCTATTGCAATTTTCGACTGGTTTACATTATATCCGGCTCCATGAAGATCTTTTTCAATACCGAGCAGCACATTTATTCTTTTCTTTTGGTGATGTTCAAGAGCGTTCTCAAAAGCATAATCAACACTAAAAGTAAATACCGACATAAGTATTGATAAGCCTATGACCGGTAAAATGTTTTTACGTGTATTTTTGAAAAATATAAATATTAAAAAAGTAATGGCTGCAATTATTCCAATAACAATAAATTTGTTTAACAATAGTGTAAAAATAAATATCATGGCAGTAATTACACCGATTATAAGAATACTGCCTGATAATCCTTCGCGGTACAAAACAAGAATAAATACTGTATAAACGAGTGCAGAACCCATATCGTGTTGTAACAAGATTAAAAATGAAGGGATGCCAATAATTACAAGTGCTTTAAAGATAAATTTAAATTTTTTCAGATTTACATCACGTGAAGTTAAGAATTTAGCGAGAGCAAGATTGGTTGCAAACTTTGCAAACTCAGCCGGTTGTATCCCAAAACTTCCTATTTGAAACCATGACCGGGAACCGGCTATCTCTTTCCCAACTAACAATACTGCTAATAGCGAGATAATGCCTATTCCATAAATAAGATATGAAAAGGTTGAAAAAAACTTGGCATCTATCATTAAAATGATAAATCCGAGTATTATAGATGCTCCAATCCATATAAGTTGTTTACCGTATCTTTGCGAAATATCGAAAATATTTTTATGGTCTTCATTATAAACAGCAGCATAAATATTTATCCAGCCTAAAAAAACCAGAACAAAGAATAAAATAATTGATACCTTGTCGATGTTATATATTCCCTTTTTATTTCTCAATTTTTAGATTTTTTTTCTTTGATTTTTAATAAGTTTGCATCTAAGATTTTCTTTTCAAACCAATTGTTTTTTATTTCCGAGTTTAAATATTTTGCAATCATCAATGAAGCTATCGGAGCTGCCCATGTTGAACCGAATCCTGCATTTTCAACCACCACCGAAATTGCTATTTGCGGATTATCCATTGGAGCAAAAGCAATAAATACCGAATGATTTTCGCCAAATGGATTTTCGGCTGTTCCTGTTTTGCCACATATTTTTACGCCTTCGATTTTATACCATTTTGCTGTTCCGTGTTCTCCTTCATAAACCAAATTCATACCTTCAATAACCGGTGCAAAATTTGAAGAATCTATTGTTGTAATTATTTTTTTCTGATAAAAATTACTTGTATTTTCAATATTGCTGATTGATTTTATGATATGAGGTATCTTATAGTATCCGCGGTTTGCAATTGTTACCGTTACATTTGCGAGTTGTAAAGGTGTTAATTCAATTTCGCCCTGACCAATTGCAAGAGAACGTACTGTTATTGCCCTCCAACCTTTTTTCCCGTAGTATTTATTAAAATAAGTTTCTTTTGGAAGATTTCCGGGACGTTGGTTTGCAATGTCATTTTTAAGTTTGCTGCCAATACCGAAACTTGCAACATGACCTTGCCATGTATTATATCCCTCCTGATATGTATCAAATTCTGCCCTTTCGGTGATTGATTTAAAAACTTTCCAGAAATACGGATTACATGACAGTTCTATTGCGTGGAACAAATTTAGCGGTGAAGCATGATCATGACTACAAACTATCGGATATGAAATAACTCCCTGACAAGAATATTTTGTTTCAGGTTTTAAAACACCTTCCTGCAACCCTATTAATGCATTTATAGTTTTAAAAGTTGAACCCGGAGCGTATTGTGCCATTGTTGCCCTGTTGAACAGAGGTTCAAGAGAATCATTACTTAATTTGTTGAAATTTTCTGTTCGTATTCTTCCGATAAGTAAATTAGGATCATAAGCAGGACTGGAAACTAAAGCAAGGATTTCGCCCGAAGAAGGTTCAATCGCTACGATGCTTCCCCGTTTATTTTGCATTAATTTTTCTCCATAAGTCTGAAGCCGGGAATCTATTGATAAATAAATGTCCTTGCCGGAAACTGCGGATGTATCATATTTCCCCTCCTGATAACTCCCTTTATCACGATTAAAAACATCTACCATTTTTACTTTAAGTCCTTTTTCCCCACGTAATATATTTTCGTAAGTTAATTCAATCCCGCTTTTTCCGGTGTAATCACCTTGTTTGTAATAACTATCATTTTTTAACTCTTTTTGATTTACTTCACCTACATATCCCAGAATATGAGCTGCAATAGGAATAGGATATTTTCTTAAAGTTCTTGCCTGAACAAAAAACCCTGTGTATTTATATAGTTTTTCTTCAAGAAAAGCGTAATCTTCTTTTGATATCTGTTTAAGAAAAACCGAGGGTTTATAATATGAGTACTTTTTTGCTTTCTCAAATTTTTTGTTCAATAATTCTTTATCTATTTTGAGTAAATTACAAAACTCAACAGTATCAAATTCTTTTACCAGTCGTGGCGTAACCAAAAGGTCGTAAGCAGCTTCGTTATATACAAATAATTCTCCATTTCGATCGAATACTAAACCCCTTGCAGGATATTGTGTTTCGTACCGGAGAACATTTTTGTTTGCATAAAGTTTATAATCATTATCCACAACCTGAATAAGAAATAAACGAAAAAGAAATATTACTCCTGTGAGAATAAAAATAGAAATAATAACATATTTCCGTTTGGAGTAATTTGTTTTTATCATTTTATTTCTGAATTAAGATTAAATAAGTTGTAGTACAAAATTAATGATAATTTCACTATGGAATATCCATACGGACTCTTTTTCGTCGTTGGGAAAATGGAAAAATGGAAAACCGGTATCTGACATTCCAGTATTTAGTCCACTCCGAAAAGTTATTTATTTTGGACTAAAGTCCATAAATACCTAATAATCAATTACCACGCCCTTAAGAGACTGTGTGAAAACGAAATTCAAATTATTAAGCGTTCTTTGACTTCATAGCAATATTGCAACATAATTGTTAATAAATAGTGTAAAAGTAATAGACAAAAACACCTGTCAAAATGCTTATAA
>DAOVNY010000091.1 GCA_030630005.1 Bacteroidales bacterium
ACCGCAAATATTTCACTCATCACAAATAAAAAAAGCTTACCAACAAGATTACCGTGAGGATTTTACCGATGACGCAAGTGTTGTAGAATCCATAGGAATAAAAATAAATCTCGTTGAAGGAAATCACGAAAACATAAAAATCACCAGACCTGTGGATATTAAAATTGCAGAGGCATTTTTAAATGATGGTAATTTAGCAAAGCTGTAATTTATAGTAATTTGCTTCGCGTAATTTGTAATAATTACCATAAATTACAACCAATTACAATCAATTACAATTAGCTCTACAAAACATCCTCATTCACTCATTCATCCATTCACTTCTTCACCCTCCCCGGATTTTTACTAATAAAACTTTTCCAGCCCGTATATTTTTTTCCATCATCACCAATATTCTTCTGAAAATAATGACAAACAGCTGTTGCAAGAGCATCTGTAGCATCAAGATATTCAGGTTGATCTATCTTTAAAAGATTAAGCATCATTCCCGCCACCTGTTCTTTGGAGGCATTTCCATTTCCGGTAATCGATTGTTTAATTTTCTTCGGCGAATATTCAAATATTGGAACGTCCTGATATAATGCTGCCGCCATCGCAACTCCCTGTGCCCGCCCGAGTTTGAGCATCGACTGCACATTCTTTCCAAAAAACGGAGCCTCTATTGCCAACTCGTCAGGTTGATATTCTTTGATCAAAGATAAAACTCTCTCAAAAATTTTTTTTAATTTTAAGGCATGATTAGGATATTTTCCTAATTTTATAACCCCCATGGTAATAAGTTCAATCTTATTATCTTTATTGTGGATTATTCCGTAACCCATAATATTTGTGCCTGGGTCGATGCCTAATATGATTTTATCGGGTTTCAAAAATATTAAATTTTATAATTAACAATGAAAACAAAAATACGTAAAACATATAACTATCTTCTTAGGTTTGTAATTATTATTGCAACATACTATTTTGTTTACAGGGAAATTTTCTATAAAAAAGATCTTGCTAATGTATTTGATTCTATTAAAGAGCTTTTTACTTCCGGTGGTTTTATTTTTCAGTTACTGATAATATTTTTGTTGATGTTTGTAAATTTGGGTATGGAATCGTGGAAATGGAAATTCCTGATCAAAAAAATTGAAAAAATCCCGTTTTTCACTTCTTATCAGGCAGTCCTGACCGGCATTTCTGTTAGTGCATTTACACCAAATCGCGTTGGAGAGTACTTCGGCAGAGTGTTTATCTTAAAAAAAGCCAATCACTGGGAAGGTATTCTTATTACTATCATAGGAAGTATGAGCCAACTGATAACAACAATCCTGCTCGGCTCAATAGGTTTATTGATTTTCCTTCACGAATTTATTGACCTGTTAGGTTACTTCTTCGGGTATTTCTATTACGGATTATTTGCGATTGTTATTATTATTGATTTTTTTATTCTTTTATTTTATTTTAATGTTTCAATATTAACATCATTCCTGCAAAAGTTCACTCGCAAAAAATGGATAAAATTCAGAGAACACCTGAGTGTCTTTTCCTTGTATTCACAAAAAGAATTATTAGTTGTTTTACTGATAAGCATTTTTAGATATCTGATTTTTACCTTTCAGTTTTATTTACTTCTCAGATTATTTTCCGTTCAAATTCCAATTTACTATTCATTTGTTTTGGTTTCGGTTGTTTATTTTGTTATGGCTGCTATTCCTACAATTGCCTTGGCAGAGCTTGGAATACGAGGAAGTGTTTCTATTTATTTTATTGGTTTGTTTTTCGAAAAATACGATTTGTTAACCGATCAAATAAACATTGGTATATTCTCAGCTTCCTCAACATTGTGGCTTATAAATATTATTATTCCGGCAATTGTCGGGACAATATTTGTTTTCAGACTTAAATTTTTTAGAAAAAACCCATCTTAATATGGAATTATTCATCACAGCATTTTATATTTTGTTTGGAGGGTTTTGCCTGATGTATGTAATTCTTATAGGCTGGTTTACTTACGGATGGTTTAGTATGGTTGAATATTTTCCTTTGCGGGAAAAGTATAAAACAAAATTAAGTGTGATCATCGCGGCAAGAAATGAAGAACGTAACATCGTAAATTGTCTCAACGATTTAATCAAACAAGATTATCCAAAAAATTTGTTTGAGATTATTATTATTGATGATAATTCTACTGATAAAACAGCAAATATAGTTAATGATTTTATTAATAGTAATCCCGAAAAGGAAATTACATTAATCTCTTCCAAGAATTCAAATATTCCTTTTCAGGGGAAAAAACAAGCAATAAAGACAGCAGTTTCTGTTTCAAAAGGCGATTTTATCATCACTACTGACGCCGATTGCCGGATGGGTAAAAAGTGGCTTTCTACAATTGCAGCGTATTTCGAGTCACATCAAGTAAAACTGATTATCGCTCCGGTTTGTTTTCATAAAAATAATTCTGCGTTTAAAAAACTTCAAAATCTTGAGTTTTTAAGTCTTATTGCTTCCGGGGCGGGATCTGCAAAAATCTCTCATCCGATAATGTGCAACGGAGCTAATCTTGCTTTTTCAAAATCTGCTTATAACAATGTGCAGTCCGAAGGAAAGAAAGATAATTTTACCTCCGGAGATGATATTTTTCTTATGCTAAAGATCAAAAGAAAGTATGGTAGTCGGGCAATTCATTTTTTGAAAAGCTATGATGCCATAGTCTATACAGAAGCAAAAAACACTTTTAAGGAATTCTTCAATCAAAGGATAAGATGGGTTTCAAAAAGTCGTGGATATTCGAGTATGTCGCTAATTTTAACTTCTTTAATCATTTATATTTTTAATTATCTTTTACTTGTCGGAGCAATTCTTAGTTTTTTCTTTCCGGAATTTATTTCTTTTACAATAATTTTATTTTTCATCAAATGCATTGTTGATCTGCCTATTCTTGCAGGAATAACAAAATTTGTTAAAAGACAAAAACTATTATTTTTCTTTCTTCCGTTACAACTAATCTATATTTTATACATTTCCGTAATTGGTTTTATCGGCAACTTTATGAAATTTGAATGGAAGGGGAGGAAAATCACATAAGCTTCTGATACGCCTTCCACCATCTGTCGGGGATATCATTTTCCATGGCAGTTTGATAATCTTTATATGAACACGGGATAAGATGATGTCTTTCGTACTTAGGTTTTAAACTTGATTTTACAGGCACTTCCATCCACCAGCGATCGCTTTTTTTACTTTTATAAAAGACCACCTCATCATCATGTCCTTCAATTTTCACAAGATATTTAATAAATTCCTTTTTCTCTTTCAGAGGGAAGTCATGCTTGCGATTTGCAAAACCATCAATAAAATACCAAATCATCTGGGCAACCAAATGAGCAGTTTGTCCGTTTCTATCTTTTTGAGGGTTCACTTCATAAAATCCGATAGAGCTGAGTTTATCGCTCAGTCCTGCATATCTTACAATCTGACAAGCTTCTTCGCCATAAAAACCGTTAGGGGAAGCATTTTTGTTTCCCGGTGCATCCGACTGCCTGATTGCCGAAACATCAAAACTTAACATATCTGCATTTCTTACAATCGGCTCAACCTCTTCCATATTCGACCTGACAGTGCCAAGACGATAAGTGTCAAAAAATAAATTTTTCATCAACTCAATTGCCTCCTGATCAACAAAATATGTCTGATAACCAATATTTGTATAATTGAAAAGAAAATTAGGCTGCTGAAGAATTATCTTACTCAGATACGAGCGAGAAGTTATTTCTTCTTCTTTTTTTCCAAGATCAAAAACAGGATCAACAGCAACAATATTAATAATTTGTTTTAGTTTTTCGTAAGCACGGTAATTTGCAAATGTCAGGTCCTGGCTTCCGCCAATTATTACGGGTATAATATTATTTGAAACCAATTCAGCCACAACCGAAGTAAGAGCAAAATAAGTATCATCAATTGTATTTCCTCTATGGATATTTCCAAGATCGGCGATTTTTAAGTTGTTTCCGCCACGAAAAAGCTCATAAAGATATTTTCTGACAGAATCGGGTGCAAGTGCACAACCGGAATTATTTAAAGCATTCCGTTCTTCATTAACACCAATAATAGCAATATCAACATTTTCGAGATCAGGGAATTTGCCTTTTTTATCGTATGCCTTAACAACATCTCCCAGCTTTTTGCGACCGTTTTCTTCAGCCGGTTCGTAACCATCAAAACTGACAGTTTCAAAATAAATATCTATATCCATAATTTTTTTATTTCTTCTTCCTCTTAAAACCCTTCTTCGGTGCATTTTTTGGATCTTCCGATATCTTCAAGCAATCTTCCAGACTAAGTTTTTCGGGATCAGTTCCTTTTGGGATTTTAAAATTTTTGGTTTTTATTTTTATATAAGCTCCAAATCTTCCTTTAAGAACTTTAACTGTTGGATCTTTATCAAATTCACGAATAGTATTTTCCTTGTCTTTTTGCCTTTTCTCTTCAATTATTTCAATGGCTCTTTCCCTGATAACCGATAACGGATCATCAGTCTTTTGAAGTGAAAAGAACAGGTTGTTATGTTTAACATAAGGACCAAAACGACCAATTGCCACTGTTATTTCTTTCCCCTCAAATTCACCAATATTTCTGGGAAATTTAAAAAGTTCAAGAGCCTCTTCAAGAGTTACCGTTTCGATACTTTGAGTTTTTTTCAATCCGGCAAACCTTGGTTTATCTTCACTTTCGGCATCACCCATCTGAACCATCGGGCCAAATCTTCCTATTTTAACAAAAATATTCAATCCCGTTTTTGGGTCTTTCCCCAACAATTTTTCACCACTGAATTTTTTTGCAGTCTCAAGAGTATTTTCTATTTTTGAATGAAACGGACCATAAAATTCTTTGATCATTTCATTCCATTTTTTCTGCCCGTCTGCAATTTCATCAAATTCTTTTTCCACACTTGCCGTGAAATTATAATCCATAATATTATCAAAATATTGTAGCAAAAATTTATTTACTAATGCTCCAATATCTGTCGGGAAAAGCTTTGCTTTCTCAAATCCTGTTTTTTCAGATTTAACTTTCTCTGTGATTTTTTCATTTTTTAATATTATCACATCGTAATTTCTATTCTTGCCAAAACGATCTTCTTTAATTACATATTCTCTTTTTTGTATTGTTGAAATTGTCGGGGCATAGGTCGAAGGACGACCTATTCCAAGCTCTTCCATTTTTTTTACAAGACTGGCTTCGTTGTACCTTGGCGGAAATTTTGTGAATCTCTCATCAGCGATCATTTCATCTAACTGAAGCTTTTCACCTTTATTAAGAGGAGGAAGTACATTTTTTTGGTCTTCACCATTTTCATCATCAGTAGATTCTAAATAAACTTTTAGAAATCCGTCAAATTTTATCACTTCTCCTTTGGCAACCAATTTTTCTTTTGTTGTCGAAATATCAATAGTAACAACAGTTTTCTCAAGCTGTGCCTCACTCATTTGCGAAGCTATGGTTCGTTTCCATATCAGTTCATATAATTTCTTTTGTGAAGCATCTTTACCAGCTGTTTTATTGTTCATATATGTAGGACGAATAGCTTCGTGGGCTTCCTGAGCTCCTTTTATTTTTGTAGTAAATTTACGTGTTTTCACATATTTTTCTCCGTAAAGTTCTGTAATCTGTTCTTTTGCCATTCCCAAAGCCAGGTTCGACAAATTCAACGAATCGGTTCTCATATAAGTTATCTTACCCGATTCGTACAACTGCTGTGCAACACGCATGGTATTACCCACCGAAAAGCCTAATTTCCGACTTGCTTCCTGCTGCAAAGTTGAAGTTGTAAAAGGTGGAGCAGGTGATTTTTTCCCGGGTTTTTTTTCTATCTTAGCAATAGTAAATTCTGCAGCTATGCACTGCTCCAAAAATTTTATGGCTTCCTCTTTTGTCTTAAACTTTTTAGGTAATTCTGCAACAAGCTTTGTTTTTCCTTTTTTACTGTCTATCTCAAATTTTGCAGTTACTTTATATGATGATGTTACTTTAAAGTTTTTTATCTCTTCTTCACGCTCAACGATCAATCTCACTGCCACCGACTGTACACGACCTGCTGATAATGCCGGTTTCACTTTCTTCCACAAAAGAGGCGAAAGTTCAAATCCGACAAGGCGGTCTAACACTCGTCTTGCCTGCTGTGCATCAACTAATTTTTTGTTTATCCCGCGCGGATTTTCTATAGCATTTAAAATAGCCGTTTTTGTTATCTCATGAAAAACTATTCTTTTGGTTTTGCTTTCATCAAGTTTTAATGCATTTACAAGATGCCACGAAATAGCTTCTCCTTCGCGGTCTTCATCCGAAGCAAGCCACACAGTTTCTGCATCTTTCGATAATTTCTTTAGTTCAGAAACAACTTTCTTTTTATCAGAAGATATTTCATAATTAGGAATAAATCCATTTTCAATATCCACACCGAGATTCTTTTTTGAAAGATCCATCACATGACCAAAACTTGATTTTACAGTAAAATCTTTTCCTAAAAATTTTTCAATAGTTTTAGCTTTTGCAGGGGACTCAACAATTACCAGATTTTTTGCCATCGCTTAAATACTTGTTTTTTAATGAAGAGATATGAGATTTTTGCCGCTGCAAATTTATAACAATATAAATGATTAATAAAAGTGATTTTTAAATAAATATTGCAAAAATCCTAACTTTGCAAAAAATTTTTTAATGACAAGGATCAAAAACCTATACATAGAAACCTACGGCTGTCAGATGAATTTCTCCGATAGTGAGATAGTTAGCTCAATAATGCTGGAAAATAATTTCCGGATAACCGATGTTATAACCAATGCCGACATTATCTTTATCAACACATGCTCCATCAGAGACAATGCCGAACAAAGAGTTAGAAAACGACTGAAAGAATTCAATGCTCAAAAAAGAAAAAATCCAAATCTTAAAATAGGAGTTTTGGGCTGTATGGCAAAGCGACTGAAAGAAAAATTATTAGAAGAAGAAATTACTGTTGATCTTATTGCCGGTCCTGACTCATATCGCGATCTCCCGAAACTTTTAAATACTGTGGAAGCAGGACAAAAAGCAGCAAACGTAATACTTTCGGAAGAAGAAACTTACGCAAATATTAATCCCGTTAGAATAGGCAGTAATGGTGTTTCTGCTTTTATTTCTATTATGCGCGGCTGTCAGAATTATTGCTCATATTGTGTCGTTCCTTACACAAGAGGAAAAGAAAGAAGTCGTGATCCGCAAAGCATTGTTAAAGAAGCACAACAACTTTTTAATGACGGATATCGCGAAGTTACTTTGCTCGGACAAAATGTAAATTCATATAACTGGAAAAATGATGATACTTTAAATTTTGCTGCATTGCTCGAAAAAGTAGCTCTGGTAAACCCTTTGCTTAGAGTGAGATTTGCAACTTCACATCCAAAAGATATTTCGGATGAATTACTAAAAACTATTGCAAAATATGATAATATTTGTAATTCTATTCATTTACCTGTTCAATCAGGAAGTACAAAAATCCTTAAGCTGATGAACAGAAAATATTCCCGCGATTGGTACATGAATCGCATCGAAGCAATAAAAAAAATTATTCCGGGCTGTACTATTTCAACAGACATCATCAGTGGTTTCTGCACAGAAACAGAAGAAGACCATCAGGAAACTCTTTCGATAATGAAAGAAGTTGAATATTTTTACGCTTTTATGTTTAAATATTCCGAGCGTCCCGGGACAATAGCTGCAAAAAAACTTAAAGATGATGTACCGGAAGAAACCAAAAGCCGTCGCCTGAAAGAGATAATTGACCTTCAACAAAAACTTTCACATCAAAATAATTTGAATAATGTAGGAAAAATATTCGATGTCTTGGTTGAGGGAACTTCTAAAAAATCAGATCAGCAACTTTTTGGCAGAAACAGTGAAAACAAAGTCTGTGTATTCCCAAAAGAAAACTTTAAACCCGGAGACTATGTAAAAGTAAAAATCACTAAATGCACAACAGCAACGCTGATTGGAGAAAGTGTTGATGGTTAATTTAGCTTTTATAATATACTGATTTTTCTGATTTTTATGATCTTTTATATTACTTTTGTTTTTACTGAATAATAAAACTCAAATACAACATGTCACAAAGCAACCAAAAAAACTTCGCACTCATAGGTGCTGCCGGCTACATCGCCCCACGCCACATGAAAGCAATAAAAGATACAAATAACAACCTTATAGCAGCTCTTGATAAATTTGATAGTATTGGAATTATCGACAGCTTTTTCCCGGAAGCTGATTTCTTTATTGAAACCGAAAGATTCGACCGTCACATGGATAAACTAAGAAGGCAGGGCAAAAGAAAAATTGATTATGTAAGCATCTGTTCTCCCAACTATCTTCATGATGCTCATATTCGTTTGTCTCTCCGTAATGATGCAGATGCCATTTGTGAAAAACCATTGGTGCTTAACCCATGGAATGTTGACGCACTTCAGGAAATTGAACAGGAAACCGGAAAAAAAATTTATAATATCCTCCAGTTAAGACTTCATCCTTCAGTAATAAAATTAAAAGAAAAAATTGATAAAGGACCAAAAGATAAGGTCTATGATATTGACCTGACATATATTACCAGTCGCGGACATTGGTATTTTATGTCGTGGAAAGGAGATATTGAAAAATCAGGTGGTGTAGCAACCAATATCGGAGTTCATTTTTTTGATATGATCACAAATGTTTTTGGAAAAGTAAAACAAAATATCGTTCATTACTCAAAACCAAATACTGCCGCCGGTTTCTTACAAACCGAAAAAGCAAGAGTACGATGGTTTTTGAGCCTCGACCCGAAATTTATCCCAACAGAATTAGCAAAACAAGGACAAAGAACATTTCGTTCGGCAACAGTCGCAAACGAAGAAATAGAATTTAGCGGTGGTTTTACTGATTTGCATA
>DAOVNY010000057.1 GCA_030630005.1 Bacteroidales bacterium
ATTTTGTTGCAAATCATATTCACGAAAATCATCCTTATTACAAAACGCATCCTGATTGTGCTACAAATTTATATTTACCTGACGGAACTTTAAATACCGAAAGATGGGACGAACACCGTCTCACAACCTGGTTTGATGTTTTTCTGCCAACTCTCGATCTTTCAAAACCCGAAATAGTTGAAATGCTGACAGACTCTGCCGTTTTCTGGATCAAGGAATATAACCTTGACGGATTTCGTCACGATGCTACAAAACATATTCCCGAACTTTTCTGGCGCACACTAACAAAGAAGTTAAAACAGCAAATTATCATTCCCGAAAATAAACCTCTTTATCAAATCGGAGAAACTTATGGTTGCCCTGAATTGATTAGCAGTTATGTTAACTCAGGTGAGTTGGATGCACAATTTGATTTTAATGTTTATGATAATGCAGTCGCAGTTTTTGCCCGCAAAAACGAATCCTTCAAAAGGCTGAATAATTCAATTCTACAAAGTTTTAAATATTACGGCAATCATAATCTCATGGGTTATATCACGGGCAATCAGGACAGGGCACGTTTTATTTCTTATTCCGGTGGTGAGTTGAGTTTTGACGAAGACACAAAACTTGCCGGATGGACAAGAGAAATTGGAGTTGGAGATGTAAAAGCATATAAACAGTTATCTGCTTTAACAGCTTTTTTGATGACTATTCCGGGAGTTCCGGTTATTTATTTTGGTGATGAAATTGGTGATCCGGGAGGAAACGATCCCGACAATCGTAGAATGATGAGGTTTACTGATTTAAATGAAAATGAAAAATTGGTGAAAGAAACAACGAAACAATTAATTGACATTCGTAAGAAAAATCTTTCAATAACTTTTGGAGAGTTTATTCCATTAATTACCGGTGATAAGGTTTATGCTTATGCAAGAACATATTTTGATGAAATTACGATTGTAGTTTTCTGTAAAGATAAATCCATAAAAAATATTGAAATAAATTTACCTGAACGTTTTGCGAAAACAGAACTTAAAGCTAATTTTGGGTCAAATTTTGAGTTAAATGAAAATGTTCTTGATGTTGAAATCGGAGAGAATCTTTTTGAGATAATTGAAAATTAAAATAAATAAAAGCCACAGATTCACAGATTAAAAATAGAAAATATGAAAGCAACAGAATTTATTAAAAGCAGAAATATCAAAAACATTCTTTTCTTTTCGTTAATGGTGTTTTTATTTTCTTGTCAGAATATTGACAAAAAAAGTACAGAAAAAACTGATGGTTTTACTCATGTAGAATGGAGTAAAAATGCAGTAATTTATGAAGTAAATGTTAGGCAGTTTACACCCGAAGGAACCTTTGCGGCTTTCGAAGAGCATTTACCGAGATTAAAAGAAATGGGAGTTGATATTTTATGGTTGATGCCAATCCATCCCATTGGTGAGAAAAATCGAAAAGGAAGTTTAGGGAGTTATTATTCTGTAAAAGATTATAAAGCGGTAAATCCTGAATTTGGAGATATGAATGATTTTGTAAATCTGGTTGACAAAGCACACGAATTAGGAATGTATGTGATTTTAGACTGGGTTGCAAATCACACGGCATGGGATAATAAAATGATTGAAGAACATCCTGAATGGTACACAAAAGACTCGCTCGGAAATTTTGTTTCTCCATTTGACTGGTCTGATGTTGTGGATTTGAATTTTGAAAACGACGCTTTGCAGGATTATATGATTGGAGCTTTAAAATTTTGGATAGAAAAGGCAAATATTGATGGGTATCGTTGTGATGTTGCAGGAATGGTTCCTGTTGAATTTTGGGATAAAGCAAGAATTGAGCTTGACAAAATAAAACCTGTATTTATGCTTGCCGAGGCTGAGGAAGTTAAGCATCATAAAAATGCTTTTGATATGTCCTATGGTTGGGAATTTCATCATATTATGAATGAAATTGCAAAGGGAAATAAGAATGCAAATGACGCCGAAAAATATTTTATCAAGAATGATAATAATTATCATGAGGATGCTTACCGAATGTATTTTACCTCAAATCATGATGAAAACTCCTGGAACGGAACAGAATTTGAACGTATGGGCGATGCTGCCAAAACATTTGCAGTTTTTAGTTTTATGATTCCCGGAATGCCATTGATTTATAGCGGACAAGAAACAGCTTTAAACAAAAGATTAGCTTTTTTTGAAAAGGATACAATTATCTGGGGAGAGATAAAATTAGAAAAATTTTATAAAAATCTGATTCAAATTAAAAAGAAAAACAAAGCACTTTGGAATGGAACATCCGGAGGAAAATTAGTAAGAATAAATTCATCTGATGATGAAAATATTTTTGCCTTTATCAGAGAAAAGCAGGGGAATAAAATATTTGCAATTTTTAATTTTTCCGGTGAAAACCAAAACGTAACTTTTGAAGGAGATAAATTTATTGGAGAATATATTAATGCATTTTCAGGAAAAGAAGTTAAGTTTTTACCAAAGGAAAAATTTGAACTTGAGCCTTGGGGGTATTTTGTTTTTGAGGGGAAATAACATCTATCAATAAAGTTCGATTATTAGAAATAAAAATTATGAAAAATTTTTACTCAATAATTTTACTTTTTATTTTTTTTATCTCAAACATTTATTCGCAATCAGGTAGTATAAGGGTTTCCGGAAAAATTACAGATTCAAATACTGGTTCAATAATTAAAAATGTAAACATAAGGATAAAGGGAACTAATGTAGGTAGTGTTTTATTTAAAAACGGTCATTATTCAATAAATGTTAGCGAAATTCCGGCTACTATAATTTTTTCTCATATTGCGTATGAAAAACATTATCTGAAGATAAACTCTAAAATTTCTCAAGAAATAAACATTCAGTTAAAACCATTAATAGTTAAACTTGATGAATTTTCGATTTCAGGAAAAATTGTAAAAAACATATTAAAAAACAAGCCTCTTCATATCAGCGACTACGAATTTTATGAAAACAATATTTTACTTTTAGCTTATAAAGACAGAAAGCTATCAAAAACTAAAATCTTATTAGTCGATGATTTTGGAGATACAATTGCCGGTTTGCCGGTCAGAAAGCCCGTAAAATTCTTTAAAGATTGTATCGATAATGTACATTTAATTTGCAAAGATACAGTCTGGCAGATTTATTTTGATTCTGAAAAACTTCAACTATTATATCCTGTTAACCCTAAAAAGTTTGATCTAATAATGAAAACTTGCGTTGAAGAATCTGGCAACAATATTTACTTTATGGATTATGCTTATCATAATCAAATTTTGAAATATTATTATTATAACCGAAAAACAAAAAAAGCAAAAACTCTTCGGATAATTGGCGATGAAAAAGCAATTGCAATGGTTGATGATTTCGACAGATATATTCAAAGGCTTATTGATTTTGGAGTTAGTGATATCGGAGCATATATCCGCTTTGATAAGATGTGCATGATCGAACCGGTTTTTGTTCCTTTAAATAAAATTGGCGATACTATTTGTATTTTCAATTATGTTAATTCAATTATGGAATTTTATGATCATGACGGTGAACTTGTTAATAAAACACCGATAGATTTTCATAATAAAAAACACCGGGTTGAAGATATTTTCATTGATGAAGTTTATAATAAGGTTTATACTTTATTTAAAATAAATGGAATTTCTTATTTGTATGAAATTAATTTGAAAGACGGAAGTCTCGGAAAAGCAATAAAGATTCCTGACTTTCCATTTGTATCAAAAATTCAAATCAATAATGGCAATATTTATTTTCTTTATACTGAAAATTCAAATGTTTATCAAGAATTCAATGGGTACCGAAAAATATATAAAATGCACTTTTTTATTTTTTCATCCATTGAATTGTTTCTTTTGTTCTGTATGATTTTCCATTCATGTTCACAATATGAGCTTTATGTGTAAGCCTATCAACCATTGCGGCAGTTAATACGGTGTCTCCAAATATTTCACTCCAACGATCAAAAGACAGATTGGTTGTTATTATAGTTGACTTTATAACCTGCCCGCAATGAAAGGTGAGAAAACAATAATTCTGCTCCTTCTTTATCAAATGAGATATAACCAAACTCATCACAGATTACAAGATCGTATTTTTCAAATTTATTTTCAAGCTGCCTTAAAGTCTGCTCAGAGCGACTTTCTTTTATCTGAGTTCAGACGTGGAACAGTTGTAAAATGTACCTTAAAATCGTTTAAACATGCTTTTATACCAAGACCTATTGCTATATGAGTTTTGCCTGTTCCCGGATTGCCTGCCAAAATTATATTCCTTCCGTGTTTTATAAAATCAAGGTTTTCAAGTTCCGGTAATTTTGTTTTGGCATCACCAGGAAGTTCTTCTAATTTTAATTCATCAAGATACTTTTTGTAAGGAAACATTGCTTGCCTTATTCTTGATGCCTTTCGGTTCTTTGTTCGTGATGCAAATTCTATTTCCAATAGCTTGTATAGAAACTGATCATAGCTTTTGTCCTTTTCTTTAAACTCATCAAGAAGTATTTCAAAGTTACGGCGGATACCGGGTAAACCTATCTCTTTCGTTAATGTTTTTATATTATCGTTTATTGATTCCATTTTTCTTTTTTTAATTGAATAAAACATTTAATTCTTCTAACATAGCCTGTGAATGATGATATATTTCATCATCTCTTTTTTCTTCACTAACAGACTCATTTTCTTTATTCATAACAGCCAACACCTTGTCTTTAGTAATGTTTGTAGGTGTTATTTGCTTTACTTTTTTTATTGCTTTTTCTACTGTTTCAAAACTAATTTCATTGTTTTTACAGTATTGCAATAATTCGATAAAATCTCTACTGTCATCTGTAAAATATTCTTTATAAATATTTTTAACTTGACGACTTAACTGAGAAAAAACCATAGAACCTTTTAATGCTCCGGGCTTGCGTATTAATGTTGTCAAGTAATGATTTACATCTAAGTCCCAAGTATGTGCTCCGTAACTTCGAGTATGACTGCAAACTAATTCTGCATTATAATAAACATTTATTCGCTCGGCAAAAACTCTAATATCAAACAATTTTCCGACAAGAAAATCCGGTACCGAATACCGGTTGCCATAAAGAATTATTGTAGAATATTTATCAACTTTTGCATGCTCATCTTTAAAACATTTATAAGGAATTTTGCTCTCGTATAAATGTAATTTCTCTGTCTCAAAAAGTTTATTTGCTGTTTTGTTTTTTGATAATTGCTGAGTTGTAGCATTTAATTTATCACAACTTTCTTGCAGATGTTTGTTGGCTTCAGCTATGTTGGCGAATTTATCTTTTATACAAAACGATTTTCTACGAACATATTCCACACTTCTTTCAACATGCCCTTTCTCATTACCTTTGCGGATGTTACAAAACCTAAATCCAAATTTGTAATAATTTGAAAGTTCCAATAATGCTTCAGTTGGTTTTTTTTCTGTTCGTCCAACAAATTTAGATATTGCTACTCTCATATTATCGTAAACAATTTCTTTGTGGACTCCATGTAAATGTGAGAAAAAATCTATATGACTTTGGCCAAAAGCTAAAGTGTCTTGACGATAAAATAGCTTTGACCAGCGATAGTTACTATATGCACTGGTGAAAACTGCCATGTTTAAAGTTTGCAATTTACCATCTATAAATAATTTTACTTCACCCCAATCAAACTCACAAACTTCGCCGGGATTATAAATCTGTTTTATAAAACTTTCTTTTCCTAAAGACTCTTTTTCTCTTATATAATTACAAATTGTTGTGTAACCAATATTATAACATTTTGATAATAAATATTCATGAATATCTATTTTCTTCATAATCTGCTTATGAAGTCCTTGATTGAGTTTTTGCTTATTTTGTTCTATGCAATACTTTATTTCTTCTTCTATCTACACAGGTTAACTTTACTTTTTCCCGGCTTGAAACATTGTACTCCGGGCGACTTGATAGCCCTTTTTCCAAATGTTTGAATACTTGAGAAGAGTTTGTTTTTTGCTCATGTTCTTCTATATATTTACGAACAGTTTTGCGACTAATTTTTAATTGCCGTGATATCGAACTCTTACTTTCTCCATCGCGATAATACATTATTAATATCGAATTTTTATCTACCATGCTTATCATTTTTACTTAGTTTTATTTAAAAAAACTAAGGTCGTTAAACTTTTTTAGGTGGATACTTTTCGATTAATAGAGTGGGTAGTTTTCGGTTAATATATACATGAAGTAAGAATAAACGGAATCTCTGTAGGAGATTCATAATAAATTAAAATTCCTTTTCAATTTTTTTAATGTGTAACCGCTACGCGGTAAGTATCTTCTCTTGTTGTATTTTTGCTACAATAATATTTGTCCTACGGACAAAAACAAACATTTCCATAAAGTGCAAATGATGAGTGTACAACAAATAGTTTACCCCATAGCTCTGGCGTATTGGAGTGTAATTTACCTGTCCCATAAGGATGTACAGCCTGCCCCGATTTTTCGAGGAATGTATTAGGAATAAAAAAAAAGACAAAACAGGGACATTTGTCGTACACCCAAGACTATCTGTTTTTTAAGACTTCAAACTAAATTTGTATCTTTGCATAAATTTATTTAAAATGAAAACAAAAAAAGAAATAACCGATAACTGGTTGCCGAGATATACGGGAACAAATATTGAAGATTTTGGGAAATATATTCTTTTAACAAATTTCAGTAATTATTTAAGTCTCTTCGCTAAATGGAATAATGTTGAAATAAAAGGTTTGGATAAACCAATGCCAAGTGTTACTTCCGGTAATATTACTATGATTCAATTTGGGATGGGTAGTGCAAACGCTGCAACGATAATGGATTTGCTTAGTGCTATTAAACCTAATGCCTGCTTATTTCTTGGAAAATGTGGAGGCTTAAAGAGAAAGAATAAACTTGGTGATCTTATTTTACCTATTGCCGCAATTAGGGGCGAGGGTACTTCAAATGATTATTTTCATGAAAAAGTTCCTGCACTTCCTGCATTTAATCTTCAAAAAGCTATTTCTACGACAATACGCGATTTAGAAAAAGATTACTGGACAGGTACGGTTTATACTACTAATCGCAGAGTTTGGGAACATGACAAAGTATTTAAAGAGCATCTCAGGAAAACAAGATGTATGGCAATAGACCTTGAAACAGCTACTCTTTTTATTGTTGGTTTTGCAAATGAGATACCAACCGGTGCTTTGCTTTTAGTCTCGGATCAGCCAATGATATCAGCAGGAGTAAAAACTGAAAAAAGCGATATAATGGTAAACACTGAATTTGTTGAGAATCACCTTAGAATCGGGATTAGTTCATTAAAACAACTTATTAATGAAGGACAAACAGTAAAACATCTGTATTTTTAATTTATCATTAGTGAAATATTTAAAATGAAGTTTGAACAAATATTAGCCGATCTTAAAAATAAAATATTTCACCCTGTATATTTTCTTTACGGAGAAGAACCTTATTATATTGATGAAATATCTTCGTTTATTGAGAAAAATGTTTTAAGCGAAACAGAAAAAGAATTCAATCAAACAATTCTTTACGGAAGAGATGTTGATATTTCTACTGTGATCAGCAATGCCAAAAGATTTCCTATGATGGCAAACTATCAGGTTGTAATTGTTAAAGAAGCTCAGGATATAAAAGACCTTGTTGTAAAGCCGGATACAAATAATAAAGCGGTAGGATCTTATTTGCAAAAATACTTAGAACACCCTTTAAAATCCACACTACTTGTTTTTTGTTATAAATATAAAAAACTTGATAAACGCACTTCTCTTGCAAAAACAATTGATAAAAAGGGAGTCCTTTTTGAATCAAAAAAGATATTTGATAATCAGGTACCCAACTGGATCGAAAATCAAATAAAGAAAAAAGGATATACAATTACTCCCAAAGCCACTATTTTATTATCTGAATTTCTTGGCACTAATCTCGGAAAAATAATTAATGAAATTAATAAACTTACGATTAATCTTCCCGAAAACACGAGAATTACAGATACTCATATTGAAAATAATATAGGGATAAGTAAAGATTTTAATGTGTTTGAATTGCAAAAAGCACTTGCTAAAAGAGATGCAGTGAAATCTGTGAGTATTGTAAATTATTTTGCGGCAAACGCCAAGGATAATCCATTAATTAAAGTGATTGCTATTTTGTATCCGTATTTTATTAAGGTTTTGATGTATCACCACATATCTGATCGTTCGCAACGAAATGTTGCTTCAATTTTATCAGTTAATCCGTTTTTTGTGAGTGATTATGTTACTGCTGCCAGAAATTATAATTTATCTAAACTTAATAAAGTGATTTCAGTTTTAAGAGAATATGATTTAAAAGTCAAAGGAGTTGACAGTAATACCTCTGATGGCGGGGAACTGATGAAAGAAATGATTTTTAAAATTTTACATTAATGATTTTTTTTCAGTATGTAAAAATCGGTTTTTCTTAATACCATCATAATAAATATTTATATATTTGAAACTGAATTTACTATTAAAATTTCCATTATACCGGAAAATTTACTATTAAAATTTCCAGTATACCGGAAATTTTAATACTTTTGCATTATGAAAACTTATGAAAGAATATTAGAACAACCACTTCAGCAATTACTTTTTCGGGGGAAAGCTTTGGTAGTAATTGGAGCAAGGCAAGTTGGAAAAACCACTATGCTGCAAAATATGAGTAAAAATTTCGAGAATACTCTGTGGTTAAATGCTGATGAAATTACTGTTCGTGAACGATTAACAAATCCGACTATTAATACTATTAAAAATATTATTGGTAGTTATAAAATTGTAATTATTGATGAAATACAACGTATCCAAAATGCCGGATTATTGTTAAAGTTAATGGTAGATAATTTTAAAGATGTACAGTTTATAGTTACCGGATCGTCTGCATTAGAAATTTCGGATTCTATTTTTGAACCAATGACGGGACGGCACTTTCTTTTTCATTTGCATCCATTTTGTTTGGCTGAAATATACCCTGATAAATCACCTTTTGAAATAGAACAAGAATTACCATTTCATTTGATATTTGGCAATTATCCCGAAATTAATTTAAAGAAAGATTTGGCTGAAATAATACTAAAAAATTTATCTCAACAATATTTGTATAAAGATGTTTTGATCTGGAAAAATATCCGCAAACCGGAACTAATTGATAAATTATTAAAATTATTGGCTTATCAAATGTGTTCAGAAGTGTCTGTTAATGAGTTGGCAAATCAACTTAAAGTTAAATCGGAAACAGTTGAAAATCACATTGATTTATTAGAAAAATCCTTTGTTATCTATCGGTTAAAATCTTATGTTACAAATCACCGTAAGGAAGTAAGCAAAATGAGTAAAATACTATTTTGGGATAACGGAATCAGAAATGCTATAATAGATGATTTTAGAGATTTATCACTTAGAAACGATAAAGGACAATTGTTTGAAAATTTTATAATTAGTGAGCGAATGAAAATGAATGCGTGGTTAAGACCTTCAATAAAAAGTTATTTTTGGAGAAGTTATAATCAAAAAGAAGTAGATTATATAGAATGTGAAAACGAGCAACTGTCAGCTTATGAAATGAAGTGGAATAAAAGAAAAAAACAGATTGTAACCAAAACATTTACCAATTTATATCCTCAAGCAAATACCCGGGTAATAACTCCCGAAAATTTTGTAGAGTTTACAAACCGAAAATATAACTGAGGTTAAGAAGAAGCCCGTTTTTCAATTTTGAAACCGGAGAATGAAACAAATATATATCCATTTTTGTAATATCATTATCCTACTTCAGAGATTTAATTAATTGGTTTATCAAATGAGTTTGATTAAAAACTTAGAATACAGCAAGATATAATAAATGGCAGGAAATTTGCATTGGCAGGAAATTTGCATAATGAACAATTTTACTATCAAAATAGTAGTAAATCATTTTATAGATTCTTTATGTTTTTAAGAAAAAAGTTGAAAAATGAATTTTTATAACCTAACCTAATTAAAAATCAATTATTATGAAAAAATTTAAAATTAGTATCCTATTAAGCATTATCGCCATAGTTGCTGGTATTATTGCGATGAATTCTTGCAGCAAGCAAGAAACAGAAGTAAAACAAAACGAACCTTGCGTAACACAAGCAGATAAAGCTTTTGTGAGCAAGATAGTTAACTTTAAACAAAAGGTGGATTATATAAGAGAAAATCCGCATTATAAAAGTGGTGAAAGTATGGAAGTTGATTCGGTGGTTTGGTATTTTGAAGCATTGTTTAATGCTAAATATGCATTTACGGATGAACAATATATAAAAACAAAAACCAAGACAGACTCACTTAGCATTGGCATTAACCTAAACAATAATGTTGATATGGATGACATTGCAAATGCTTATGATGAATTCCTGACTAAAGTAAAAAGCATGTATAACCAAAGTACCTTGAACAATAAGGAGTTAATACTTCTTGATTTGGAAATATCCCGGACCGGCATTTCTGAGGCAGTAGTTAACATAAGACCGGTTTTTGGCGAAAAAGGGGTGTTGACTATTAATTATGATCCGTTTGATGTTGATGATTACTGGTATTACGGTGAATGGTTAGGTGACTGTGATTTTAATTATGCCGGAGAAACTGATGCTGCCCAAAAGATATCAGGAGCAATTATGGCTCACAGACCTATTTATCTCCCGTGCCCCGGATGTTATTACACATATTCTGATATTGATACTGTTAATCTCGAAGGCTATGAATACCAAAACAGCAATGGTGAATACCTTATATTTTATATAGTAAGACCTGATGGCAATTTTACACCTGATGACAAATGCCTTGAACCGGATGAAATGAACTTTCACTTTCATGGTGAAGAAACGGTTATTTATGAAAAACTTGAACCCGAACTCAACAAAACATTTATGAGCTGCTATCTGGAAGGTTTTCAGGATAGCGACGACAATAATTATCCACGTATAAGGCATCACAACAAACTTTATTTCGGTATAATGCACCTTGTAGAACCGGGTTGGATTATTGTTGACAAGGAACATCTTGCTGATTAAAAAATAAGGTTAATTAAAAAAGTTGAAAGATTGACCCTGTATACTTTCGGAGCCAATCTTCCAACTTTTCAAAAACACATTAAACCCATACTCATGAAAAAAATCGTACTACTGCTCTTTTGTTACTGGGCGTTATTGGTAAATGCCCAGCATTCCTTTGAGTTTACCTTTAGTACAAATGAAGATGAACTTGTTACTGCTTCTATTGAAGACTATAACAACAATGTAGTTTTGGTGGGCAGGATTGGAAACAGGGGCACAGTTGATTTTGACCCATTGGTAATAAAAGTATCGCCCAATGGTACTTATATGTCAAAAAGAATAATAAGAGAAGATACTAACGGTTTTTTTAAAACAATTAACCTGCTACATGACTCTACTTATCTGATAACAGGTATGTATAGCAATTCCATTGGCTTTGGTTACGATAATCTTTGGATATGTAAAATGGACACAAACCTGAATGTGGTGTTTGAAAAATCGTATAATCTAATTGAGGGAAGTATATATACTGGAATGGCCACTGTTTATTCCCTAATTGACAACGAAAATAATATAGTTGTTTCGGGAAGTAAAAGCTACGAACAGTTCACCGATATGTTATTAATAAAGCTAAACCAAGATGGTGACACACTATTTACCCGTACACACCATTTCCAGTTCGGTCAAAAGATAACAAATATTACATGTGTACCCGGTTCAAACGACTATTTGGGCATTGTAGGTCTTATTGGCATTGCCAACAATAATTATGGTCCCATACGTTTCGATTCAGCTTTCAATATACTTAACATTCAGCATTTTTATAATAGTACCGGCATTCAAAACAAAGGTACATCCGACCATTGGTTAAACGATACGACATATATGTACTCGTGCCTTAGTATTAAAGACCACGAACGTCGAATAATGGTTTATAATATTGATACTGCAATGAGGTTTCACAAGAACCTCAAGCTTGACAAACCTGATACTTCAGATTATCCGGCATGGCGTACCAGCATGGCCTATGCCAACGACAGTACAATATACATTGGCGGTTTTACACATATACTTGAGTTTTACCCTACCGACCCAAGTGCTGTTGAAGTCTATGTAATTGATACCGGTCTTAATCTATTAGGGTATAAAGAGTTTGGTTGGGATGCAAATTATGATGTTTGGGGCATGGTGGCAACTTCTGACGATGGATGCTTGCTATACGGAAACAGGCGTACCGAAGAAAACACAACCGAATCGGATGTACATATAATAAAAGTGTTGCGCGAGGATTTCGACATAACCACAACAATAAGGGAAACAAACATCACCAATATTTATTCAAAAGCCTGGCCCAACCCTGCAAGCAACAAGTTTTTTATTAAACTCTTTGATATAGATGCCACTTATCTTGATCTGCGGATATTCAATCTTTCTGGCAGGGAAATGACCAGACGCCGTGTTTTTGGCA
>DAOVNY010000154.1 GCA_030630005.1 Bacteroidales bacterium
TATGCTTAAATTAAAAATTACTACCGACGAAACAGGTTATTTAATGTTAAGCCCGTATTTAAATGTATTTACTTCAAAATCCACAATATTTTTATCCGAAGATAAAGTTATTGAAGATATAAGATGTCCGCATTGTGATAAGAGTCTGATTGAAGATAAGATGAAATGTGGAAAGTGTGGCTCTCCTGTTGCTAAAATTTCAATCAGTGCCCGTACAAAATTATTGGATTTTTATATCTGTACTAAAAAAGGATGTAAGTGGCATGGCTTGAACGAAGATGATTTTTATGATATCCGGCTGGAAGACAGCGATGAATGGTAGGAACTTGGTGAAACTATTACTACCTCTAAACCAGATAAACTGGAAGATAAAAGACAAAAGTAAAAAGATAAAAGTAGAACAAAACAGGATTATTTTATCAAGTCGGCAGGTGGCAGTTGGCAATTTTTAATTTATTCCTTTAATTTAATTTTTCCCAATACTTCTTAAATAAAATCTTTATTGTTATTTTTGACTTCTATAAAGAATTAAAAAGAATAAAATATGACACTTGCAGAAATATTACGAGATTCTAGTTACAGGTTAACACAGTTTAATATTGTTGAAATACATAATCTCGAAAAAAAGATAAAGTTAAAAACCGATAAAAATGGTAAGGAAATGCCTTACATTAATTGTCTTATTCGTAAAAAAGATATTAAACTAACACCTGAGGAAACTATCAGGCAAATGTACCTGCAAGTGTTAACGGATTACTACGGTTATCCGACTGACCGAATAGAATTGGAGTATTCGGTTTCGTTCGGCAGGGAAAAGAAACGGGCTGATATTGTAATCTTCGACAAAGACCAGACAACAGTTCCATACATCATGGTGGAATTGAAAAAACCCAAACTCAAAGACGGCAAGGAACAACTAAAATCATATTGCAATGCCACAGGGTCGCCAATAGGAATCTGGACTAACGGCGAATCCATTTCATATTACCACCGAAAAGACCCTAACTATTTTCAAGATATACCACAAATACCCAAAGCAACCGAAAAGCTGTCGGATATTTTATCGGAGCGATGGACTATTGAAGACCTGATAAATAAAGATAAACTCGTTACCGAAAGAAAATCACTGAAAGACCTGATTTTGGAAATGGAGGACGAGGTGCTTGCCAATGCAGGTGTGGATGTTTTTGAAGAACTTTTTAAACTGATATTAACTAAACTTTTTGACGAATTGGAATCGGGACGTAACCCTACCCGGCATTTAGAATTTAGAAATTATGGCGATACAGAAACCGAACTGAAAGAAAAAATACAAAAGTTATTTGATAAAGCAAAAATAAAGTGGGAAGGAGTTTTTTCAGATGATGCCAAAATTGAACTTACTGCATCGCACCTTTCAATATGTGTTTCTTCATTGCAGGACGTGAAACTCTTTAACTCCAATCTTGATGTAGTGGACGATGCTTTTGAATATCTTATAAATAAAAGCAGCAAAGGCGAAAAGGGTCAATATTTTACGCCCCGTTATGTAATTGACATGTGCGTGAAAATGCTCAATCCACAAGAGCATGAAACTATGATTGACACGGCAGCAGGAAGTTGTGGTTTTCCTGTTCATACCATGTTTTATGTTTGGAAAAAAATTTTGAAAGATTTAGGATTATCCGAGAGTCATCTGTTTACTCTTGAACAAAAACCGCCTCGCTGCACCGATTATGTTAACGAAAATGTGTTTGCCATTGATTTTGACGAAAAATCGGTACGGGTGGCACGTACAATAAACTTAATTGCCGGAGACGGACAAACCAATATATTGCACCTGAATACACTTGACTGGGAACGCTGGGATGAGAAAACAGAAGATGAAGATTGGCAGGACACATATTTTAACGGTTGGCGGAAGTTTAAAAGAAACCGGAAACAGAAAGCCAGCAACCATGATTTTAATTTTGATATACTGATGGCAAATCCGCCATTTGCAGGAGACATAAAAGAAAGCCGGATTATTGCAAAATACGATTTGGGTAAAAAGCCTAACGGCAAATACCAAAACAAAGTAGGACGTGATATTTTATTTATTGAACGCGACTTAGATTTTTTGAAGCCGGGCGGACGAATGGCTATTGTATTGCCACAGGGACGTTTCAATAACTCATCAGACAAACATATCAGGGAATTTATTGCTGAGCGTTGTCGTATTTTAGCTGTAGTAGGTTTACATGGAAATGTGTTTAAACCGCATACAGGCACAAAAACTTCAGTGCTGTTTGTGCAAAAATGGAATGATAAATTATGTCCCAAAGTAGATGATTACCCTATATTTTTTGCAACCATGCAGGAGCCGAGTAAAGATAACAGCGGAGATAAAATTTACCTGCGAAAAAAAGACAATCCAAATTACAGAGTAAAACCGGCAGAGCCGCAGCCCGAACAAAAGGAACTTGACCTTATAGAAGAATCACTTGTCCGTTACGTGTCTTCACCAAAAGATTTAGAAGAATTTCTATTAGACAATCACGACCACCTGATTGTTAAACACGACCTCTTTAACCATGACGGATTAACACAAGATGGCATTACAGAAGCTTTTGCCGAGTTTGCCCGAAAAGAGGGGCTAAGTTTTTTCGTAACCGCCCCTTCAATGAAGTAAAATATAAAACTTTGTTGGAGGGGCTGGAAGCGGTGGAAATAAAATTAAGTGAATTAAGAAGTGAAAATTGGACATTTAGATTTGACAGCGAATATCTGAAAAAAATTTACTTAGCTAATATTAAGAAAATAAAAAGTTATTCTAATGGTTACTTTAATCTAAAGAAAGTTATTAAGCATATAAGTGGAGGGGCAACACCATTAGGTGCTGAATATCAAAAATCAGGAATTCCTTTTTTAAGAGTTCAAAATATAATGCAAAATTACTTCTCTCTTGATGATGTGGTTTATCTATCTGATAAACAAGATAAAGATATAAAAAGAAGTAAATTGAAAAAAAAAGACGTATTATTAACAATTACAGGAGTATCTTATGGTAAAAGTGCCGTTGTTCCAAAAAGTTTAGAAGATGCTAATATAAATCAACATTCAGTAAAAATAACATTAAGCGAAGAGTTAAATCCATATTTCCTTTCTACATTCTTAAATTCTAAACAAGGAAAACTACAATCTGATAAAAATATTGTTGGTGTAACAAGACCAGCATTAGATTATGAAGTTATTAAAAATTTCAATATCCCTCTCATTTCAAAAGATTTCCAAGAAAGAATTGAAAAATTAATTTTATCATCTGAAAAAGAAATATTACAGTCTAAACAAACATACGCCCAAGCCGAAATCCTTTTATTGGAAACCTTAGGTCTAAAGGATTTTAAGCCAAGCAGAGAAAAAGTAAACGTAAAAAGTTTTAAGGATTCATTCCTTTCAAGTGGTCGTTTGGATGCAGATTATTATCAGCCAAAGTATGAACAGGTAGTAAACAGAATAAAAGCACAAAATTATTCTACCTTAAAAGAGCTGGTAAACATTAAAAAGTCTATTGAGCCGGGTTCTGCTGCTTATTCCGAAAAAGGATTACCATTTTTACGTGTTGCAGATTATAATAAATTTGGAATTACCGAACCGCAAAAATGCCTGTCTGATGAGTTTTGCAAAGATAATGCAGATTTGATAAGTGAACTAAAGCCAAAGAAAGAAACAATCCTTTTTTCAAAAGACGGCAGTGTAGGAACAGCTTACATGCTAAAAGTAGATGAAAATATAATTACTTCAGGAGCAGTTCTTCATTTAACTGTAAAAAATAAAAAACAAGTTTTACCTGAGTATTTAACGCTTGTACTCAATTCTCAACTTGTACAAATGCAAGCCGAAAGAGATGCAGGAGGCTCTGTTATTCTTCATTGGCGAGTTAGCGAAATTGAAAATGTTGTTGTTCCAATTATTGATTTTGATAAGCAACAAGAAATCAGCGATAAAATAGAAGAAAGTTTCCGATTAAAGAAGCAATCTGAACAGTTATTAGAACTTGCCAAAACAACCGTTGAAAAAGCGATAGAGGAGGGCGAGGAAGTAGCTATAGAATGGATTGAAATGGCATTGTCAAAAAAATAATGATACTTTTATCAGTAAAAAACACCTGCTTTTGTCCATCAGACCTATATTTCCCAAAATTATTATAACTACCTTAATTTATTTTTTGCCAACTGCCAATTGCCGACTGCCAACTTTATAATCAAGACAAAATTCTATTTTAAGGCGAAAAGTATTTAACTGGTTTTTTTATATATTTGGATTTACCGCATAAGTTTATTATCTTTATAAAATTATTTAAATAAGTTTATTATGGTAGCTTTAAAAGAATATTTTAAAAAGGTAATTCCTTGTAAAATAGCACTATTGACTTTTTTAGTTGTTTCTTGCTTTCATGTTACAATGGCAAATCCGATAATACCGCCACCTATAATTACAGAGTTATTTTTTAGTGAAGATGGATGGCAAATGGAAATGGTATTTAACGAAATGCATGAAGTTGATAATCTGGATAATGTAAGATTAGTTGGATTGTATGATACGGCTTTATTTAATCAGGGTATCACAGTTAATAACGGAGAAATTATGGTGATCACTGAAAATGATCTTCAATCACCGTTTTTTATTGATTCTCTGGGAGATTTTATTACCCTTGAAGAATATGATATATTTTGGTCACAACTTGATTTTTATGGTATTTGTTTTGGAGAGTACAATGGATTTCCAACATTACGTGTTTCAGCCCCCATCGGTTCTGAATCGGTTGCTTATCAGGAATTTTACTATTCTTTTGATAACGATTATTTTTATTGGTCAATGAAAGAGAAACCGCAAACTATCGGTTCAAGTGCTTTTGATGTGCAAAAACGAGCATTATTTCATGGTTATGTTTTAGATATGGATCTAAATCCTATTCCAAATATAATGTTGGACTATTGCCAAGACATGTTTTATAATTATACAATTCCTACAGTTCCCTTTTTAATGACAAATGAAGATGGTTATTTTTATACTGATAATATGTTTTGTAGAAAGTATCAAATCTCTTTTCTATATGATTATTACATTATTATAGATGATACAATTGTATCAGTTGAATGTGATTCAAATAATTATTTTGAATTTGTTATGGACTCAATTTGGGTCGGCTTGAACGTTAATAAACCGGTTCAGGATATATCATTTTATAATTTCCCCAATCCATTTTCAGAAAGAACAAAAATAGTTGCTGATTTACACAATAACCCCGGTTCTTCGAAAGCCATAGTAAAAATATATAATCTACAAGGTGAGTTGCTAAAAATATTACCGCTTAAAGAATATTTAAATCCAAACAGACTTGAAACCAGCTTTGAATTGTCAGAAACTCAATTAAAGCCCGGTACATACCTTTATACTTTAGAGATTGACCATAAAAAAGTTGCATCTAATAAAATGATAATTATTCCATGAAATTTCTGATTCTAAGTTTTTTTATATTAATTGGAATTAGTGAAACATCCACCGCACAAAATATAGAGTTTTTCAGGGAAGATATTAAATAGTCGAACCTGAAAAACATCTTTAATAATAGTGATATCAACATAAAAGCGTTGATAAGTGGTTAAAAATATATGAATAATATTGCAAGTTTTTTTGTAATTTTATTAAAAACCTTGCAAAAGATGATAGGAAAAATAGA